>CAYSBA010000226.1:0-3152 GCA_964429075.1 uncultured bacterium | reverse complement strand
CCCTTAGAGAGGCAATAAATTTGATAGCTTCTGGTAATCCAACATATATTGAGCAGGACCATTCCAGGGCAACATATACTAAATTGATAAAGAAAAAAGATGGTCTGGTTGACTTCAACATGACCGTTGTAGAGATCAACAACAGGATAAGGGCATTGAATCCCTGGCCCGGGACATTTACTTTTTTTAATAAAAAAAGGATAATCATAACACAGGCAGAACCCACAAAACTCAAGGCAAAGAGTGATCCTGGTACAATACATATAATAGGGCAAAGAATACTTGTAGATTGCAAAGATTATATGTTATTGGTAAAACGTTTGAAGCCAGAAGGCAGAAGAGAGATGGAAGCAGATGAATTCTTAAGAGGTAGAGAAATAAAAGAAGGCGATAGATTTGGAGAGTTTGAGTAGACTTTTATCTGTTGCAGTATCTTATGCCTGGGGATGGCCGTTAATAATCCTCTGTCTTGGTGCAGGCATATATTTTACTATACGGTTTGGTGCCATTCAGATAAGTGGATTTCTGCATGCCTTAAGGATTGTAAAAGGTGATTATGATAATCCAGAAGACAAAGGCGAGATATCACATCTTCAGGCACTCTCAGCAGCCCTTTCAGCAACCATTGGGCTTGGTAACATTGCAGGCGTTGCTGTTGCAATAAAGTCAGGTGGTCCTGGTGCAGTATTCTGGATGTGGGTTGTAGCTACCTTTGGAATGGCCACAAAATATACTACCTGTCTGCTTTCAAACAGATACAGAAAGGTCTTTGAGGATGGCAGTGTTAGGGGTGGACCAATGTATTTTATAGAAAGAGGACTCGGTGACTCTTTCAAATTCCTTGCAGTTCTTTTTGCAATATTCTGTACATTTGCAAGCTTTGGTGGCGGTAATATGTTTCAATCAAATCAGGTTGGTGAGGTCCTTAATGGATATTTTCACATACCAAAGGTATTGACCGGTGCCGTCTTGAGTGTGTTAGTTGCCCTTGTAATAATTGGTGGAATTAAACGAATTGGTAAGGTTGCAGAAAAGATCGTTCCTTTTATGTGTATAGTCTACATACTGGGTGGGACCTACGTAATCTTAACCCATATTGATCAGCTCCCTGCCCTATTCTCACTCATCTTTTCCGATGCATTTACAAACGCCATCCACAAAGCCGGTGCCGGTTCCTTTGGATATGTACTCGGTTCAGCACTGAAGCACGGGGTAAGAAGGGCTGTATTCTCTAACGAGGCAGGACTGGGTTCTGCACCCATAGCTCATGCAGCAGCAAAAACAGATGAGCCTGTAAGAGAGGGTCTTGTTGCAATGCTTGGGCCATTTATCGACACAATAGTGGTATGTACAATGACAGCCCTTGTAATTATTATAACAGGTACATACAAAAACAGCGGTGATCTTGTTATCTACAGTCTTGATAGAGATAAGCAAAAGCTAACTGAGGTAAAGACCATTCATTTGCGAGAGAAGGTGGTAAAGGTCCTTCCTACAGACTGGCTTGACGACTCATATCTGATGCTCACAGATAAAGATAAATACAGATGCATAGATCTATACCAGAAAGACAGGCTGTATACTTTTTACTGTTCTGAGAGAATACAGGACTTTGCTCTTGCCGGCCTCGATAATGATTCAGGTCTTGAGCTTGCAGTTAGTGAAGGTTCTTTAATAAAGATCTTTAAGTTCCATAAAAACAGAGAAAGATGGTATCTCGAAAACAAAAAGAGTCTATTTTTTAGCGCTTCCATAATCAAGATCCTAACACATCCAAGGTTTAACGGTGCCTTTATTCTGTTAGATGATGAAAAATCTATGTACTTAATCAGAAACAATGGGATAAGGAGAATAGAATTAGTAACCCGCTTTTCTGATGGTGCACTCTTTGCAAGAAAGGATGGACTTTTTTCACTTATCCTTGTAGAATCAGATGATCCAAAGAAGGCTGTCATCAGACATCTAAAACCCGATGGCACCCTTATAAATGTCTATTCAACAGAACTTATCGCTCCTTCTGGCAGATTTCTTGTTCACCCTTCATTGGGACTTTATGCACAGAAAGATTCAAGGTTGTGGTCCTTTGATGAGAAGGCAGGTATATTCAGGGCGCTTGATATAAATCTTAAGACCGCATCGACGGGATTTTCCTTTGACGGTAAGGTGTATGGAATTTTACCACTTGATGGAGTAAGGCTGACTGCCTTTTCTTTTGATCAGGCGATTTCTGGTTTTGGTAAGTATTTTGTTGCACTTGCTGTTATTCTTTTTGCCTATTCCACTATGATATCCTGGTCCTATTATGGTGAGACTGGTGCATTTTATCTTTTTGGCAGGTCTGCTGTCTTACCGTATAAAATAATCTACGTAATTGCTATTTTTACAGGATCGATTTGGCAGTTGACACCAATTGTTGATTTTTCAGACACCATGTTTGCAATGATGGCTGTTCCAAATATCATTGCTGCTATGCTCCTTTCTTCTCAGGTAAAAAGATTAACCTCAGATTATTTCAGGCGTCTGAAAGATGGAACGATAAAGATATATAAAGATGCAGGCTAAGATATTGCAAATTATCTTTTATTGTAATAATACAGTTTCTCTATATAGCAGATAAAAGGGGGGGCAGGAGGGTATAGAATATGCAGAAGGAAGATAAAGAAAAAGAAAAGACATCAGCAGTAGAAAGAAGGGAATTTAAAAGATTTCCAGAGCGGCTTGAAATTACAATGCATAGTGATACCAACTTTTATGTAGGGTTTACCAAGGATATCAGTGCAGGTGGGCTATTTATTGCCACCTATGATCACTGGGAGATTGGAGACAGACTCGAGATTGAGCTTGCTTTTGAGGATAAAAGGATTATAAAAGCTACTGTTGAGGTAAGATGGGTAAAGGAGTACAACCCCTATCAGAAGGATTCTACACCCGGTATAGGGGTCAAGTTTGTAGAAATTAAAGAAGAAGACCGTGAGTATATATCCAACTTCCTCAAAAAGAGGGAACCACTCTTTTATCTTGATGATGAGGAGGATTTTTAGATAAAAAAGGGGGATAGTTATCAAAAGATTTTTTGGGCTCTCTTTAAATAGGACCGAAAGAGACCTTTTAATACTGTTTTTTGTATGTATAGTTGCTATAATACTATCTAC
>CAYSBA010000225.1:0-3155 GCA_964429075.1 uncultured bacterium | reverse complement strand
CTTTTTTTAAAAATAGCCATCCCCCACCAAGAATCATAAGTAGAATCACTACTGCAATTGTAATCTTAAGGCCTTTTCTGCTTTTGTATTCTGGTAGTATCTGATCATTTTCATCATAAGAAGCCTCTGTGTGAGAAGTTGCAGGTGTAGTCTTTATTAACGGTTGAATCTCATCTTTTTGTTGTGCAGCTCCTGGCCTTTTTTCTGCAACCCTCTGTTGGACTGCCTGTTGATTTACAGGTATTGTAGATAGATGTAGAGTCTTTTTTTTGGGTGCTGTTTGTTGCGTTTGGGCAGGCTTTTGTTCGAGCAGTCTTTTTAACTCCTGTCTCATCTCTTCAGCATTCCTGAAGCGTTTTTCCCTGTCTTTTTCCATCGCCCTGAGAATTATGGCTTCAAGTCCATCTGAAATCTGCGAGTTAAGCTGTTTTGGTGGAACAGGTTGTTCATTCAGGTGTTTGGTAACAATTGCCATTGGTGTGGGGGCGTCAAAGGGAAGTTTACCAGTAACACATTGGTACATCACCACACCAATCGAATATAGATCAGATCGAGCATCCAGCTCTTCACCCCGTGCCTGTTCTGGAGACATATACTCTGGTGTGCCAATCACCATGCCAGCCCTGGTCAGTCTTTTGTTGCCAGACTCCTGAATCTTTGCAATACCAAAGTCTAGGACCTTGATATAGTCTTCTGTTGGCCCTTTATTTAGTATTACGATATTCTCTGGTTTCAGATCTCGATGAATCACTCCCCTTGCATGGGCCTCACTTAGTGCACTTAAAACCTGAGAGATAATGTTGATTACCCTCTTTTCTGGGAGGGGACCCTCTTTTGCAATTAGATCGCCGAGTTCGACCCCTTCAAGGAATTCCATGACCATGTACAGAATGCCATCAGGTTCTTTTCCATAATCAATAATCTGGATACTGTTGGGATGGTTAAGTCTGCTTGCAGCCTTTGCTTCAACCAGAAATCTATCTTCTATACTTTTATCCCCAAGTAAATTGGGATGTAATATCTTTACACATACCTTCTTTTCTAGTAGTACCTGAGTTGCCTGATAGACTCTCCCCATTCCCCCTTCACCAAGTAGCTTTTCAATTCTAAACTTTCCATTGCTCAGGGTCCTGCCTATGAATGGATCTTGTGGTTTTTGGGCTTCGTCCTGCGATAAGGCCACCATAGAGCCGCAGGCCGGACAAAACCTGGTGTTATCAGGAATATCGGTGTTGCAATTTCTACATTTCATATTGCTCTAATATTACATTGAACACACTTTTGTTTCAAGTTAGTTGATATATTGATCATGGTCGTCATCAATTACCCTGAACCTTCTTTTTTTCTTAATATGTTGTATCCTGTATAGGATTGAAAACCAGAGTTCTTTGATAGATGAAATCGGATGTCGCCATCTTCCGGTAACAAGGATGTATCCTGCGAATAGACCACCAAAGTGGGCAGAGGCACTTACAGGTGTGGCAGAGAGTGCATACATGGCAGTAATTACGATGATTAAATAGAGAAAATGTCTCCCCTTTATGGGTAGTATAAAATAGAAAAAGAGATAGTTTTCAGGAAAGATTATTCCATAGGCAGAAAGAAGTGCGAAGATAGCTCCGGATGCACCAATTGTAGGTGTGTTGAATGTCCTTGTTGAAAAGAAGGATGTAACTATAACAAAAGATGCAGCAATCATTGTGGATATAAGATAGAACTTTATAAAATACCTCTTACCCCAGAGTCTTTCGAATAGTGGTCCAAAGATCCATAGTGCAAACATGTTGAATATTATATGAGAGGGTCCGGATGGATCGTGCAGAAACGCGTAGGTAATAACCTGCCATATCTCACCTTTTAAAAGGTTCCTGGGGACAAGACCAAGATGAAGAATCAGACAGGGGTTGTTGTCAGTGAGCCAGAACCACAATAATTCTATTAAATATGCAATTGCATTGATTATGATCAGAAGTTTGACTGTAGGGGTTAGAGAATATGGTGATGTTCGGGGTTGACTGTATCTGTACATACCCCGCCTGTTTAAAGTAGTGTGTCAAACAGTCTCGCAAGACCGAGTTCATCCTTCAGTGAGAGGTCAGTAAATTTTATTCTCGTTAGATAGCCGGTTTCGAGTTTAAGTGATTCTTTAATCCTTCCCTCTATTTCAAACCAGCGCTTCAGCTGTGGTGCATGAAACTTTATCAGGATTGTGTCGCCCATTTTGTATTGTATGGTATCAAAAAAATCACATCCCTCAAGGCTAATGGTTGCTTTTTTGGGATTTTCAAAATAGTCACCATCAGGGGTCCCAAGCCAGACCTCTGTTTCAAATCTTGGGGATTGCCGTCTGTCACCCTGCCATCTGCGTTGTTTTTTACGCTTGTTGAGATCTACCTTTATCTTTGAGGAACGTCTATCTCCCTTTCTTCTGTCCTCTTTTTTCTTCACTAAACTTTATATATTCTATTCTTTAGAATTGATCAAATCGGTCAGGGTCTGCCCGAGGTATATGGCATTATCCAGCTCTCTCTCGATCAGTATCAATCGGTTGTATTTTGCAACCCTCTCCGATCTACATAGAGAACCGGTCTTTATTAACAATGCCCCGGTACCTACTGCAAAGTCTGCGATAAAGGTGTCTTCAGTCTCCCCACTTCTGTGGGAGATTACAATATTATAGCCAGCATTTTTTGCTATACGAATCGTTTCGAGGGTTTCAGTTACTGTACCAATCTGGTTTAATTTGATCAGGATGGCATTTGCCACACCGTTTTTGATACCCCTTGTAAGCCTTTCTGGATTTGTCACAAAGATGTCATCACCAATTAATATGACCTTATTGCCCATTCTTTTGGTGAGCATCTTCCAGCCCATCCAGTCATTCTCATCCAGCCCATCTTCAATGCTTATTATGGGATAGTTCGATACAATCTTTTCGTAGTAATCTATTAATTCTTCTGCAGATAGTGATCGATCTTCAGCTTTTAAAGAATATTGATTTTCTTTTTTGTTGTATATCTCACTTGCTGCTACATCGATGGCAAAGGCAATATCGTTGCCAGGTGTATAACCGGCATCAGATACGGCCTTCATCAGGAGCTCTAAGGGTTCTTCATTGCTACGCAGATCAGGTGCAAATCCCCCTTCATCACCAA
>CAYSBA010000224.1:0-3162 GCA_964429075.1 uncultured bacterium | reverse complement strand
TAGTTATAAGGATTAAACATGTATGACAATAAGACCTTATCGTAAGACCTTAGCTTTGGTCTTTAAAAGCTCTTGATAGCACTTTAAAAAGCTTTTATAGTGTGCTAAATATAACCGAAAGAGCCGGGGTGGCGGAATTGGTAGACGCAAGGGACTTAAAATCCCTCTCCGTTCACAACGGAGTGCCGGTTCGAGTCCGGCCCCCGGTACTTTTTCATCACATAATATTCATGTTTCCTTAATTCCAGTATGACAGACAAAAGGTATTTAAGTAACTAAGCACTATATATTTATTGTTTTTGAAACACTATTTTTATAATTCATCTGGAAAGCGATCTTAGTTGTTTTATCAACTCTTTATATTCTGGCTCGTCCCTTATTGAATTTAGATCGGGGTCTTCTTCCATCGCCTTCAGAGAGACATAGCCATTTAACAGTGCTATCTTGAGATACTTTATAGCTAGATTTTTCTTACCCAAGAGGGAGTAAATGCAGGCAATATTGTAATAACCATCACCAAATTCTGGGTTTACGTCTATGGACTTTTTATACCATCTCATGGCCTCTTGAAAATCTCTCCTTGCATAGTAGGTAACACCGATACCGTTGTAGATTACAGGATTCTGTGGATCCTTTTCCAGGGCCTTTAAGAAGAGTTTTCTTGCCCTTTCAAAGTATCCCTCCTCAAGATAGGCCTTTGCTTCCTTTAAAATTGCCTTTAAATCACCGTAGGTTTTTTTATTTATTGGATTATACCCTCCTGCATTACCTATTATAATTGGGCCCTCTTTTTTAGATATTACATCTTTTTTGGATGTCTTTATCAATTTTATTACACCACCTTTTATCGCCTGCCTGCATTCACTCTGCATATTCTGCACAACACCACTTATACTTTCCTTGTTCACCACTAATAACATCATATAAAGCCATTGATCTTTATTTTTTTGAATACAAGCTGTATCTTTGTAACATGGACGTATCTTACCAGAAAGGCTATCTTCTTCCATAACTCCATCAATAATTACTGTGTCTATAGGATAGCTACACTCTTCAGATGGTCTGAAGACCTTTGCTATTATTCTATGTCCTTTCTGAAAGAACTGAAGTACCCCGTATGGACCGATCCAGAACCCCCTCAGATCAATTAACCCATTCTCTGAGCTGCTTTGGTCCGTTGTATTTTCATCTGACCTAACAGTCTTGTTCGGCTGAACCTTCGTTTCTGCAAAAGAAAGTGAATATGGCAGAGTGACATAAGGTACTACAAAAAGAAACCACAATATCAAGAGCTTTTGCATTTCTGACTCCCTTTTTTAGTTCTCATAGATATCATACATTCAATATTTATTGTTGACAATACCTATAATATTGTATTATTCATTATTTCTATATAAAACAAAAGGAGGTAGCTATGAATCTATTCGAAAAGATGCTGGATAAAGAACACGAGCAGGTGGTTTACAGTTATGATCCTGCAACTAATCTAAAATGTATAATTGCAATTCACGATACAACCCTTGGGCCGGCCCTTGGCGGCTGCAGGATGTGGACCTATGATTCAGAAAAGGATGCATTACGAGATGCACTCAGACTGAGTCGTGGTATGACCTATAAAGCTGCTGCAGCGGAATTGAATCTTGGTGGTGGCAAGGCTGTCATTATTGGTGATCCCAAGAAGGATAAATCTGAAGCCCTCTTCAGGGCCTTTGGTAGATTTGTGAATGGTCTGAATGGTAGATACATTACAGCTGAAGATATGGGAACGAGTGTCCAGGACATGGAGTTTGTCAGGATGGAGACCGATTATGTTGTTGGAATAGCAAGGGCACTCGGTGGAAGTGGTGATCCATCACCTGTAACAGCCTATGGAGTTTATGTTGGTATGAAGGCCTGTGTCCAAAAGATAAAGGGTCACGATTCGTTAAAAGGTATGAGAGTTGCAGTGGAGGGAGTCGGTCATGTTGGCTCAAATCTTGTAAGACACCTTATTAAAGAAGGCTGTAGGGTATATTTTACAGATATTGACAGAGCAAAGATAGAGGCCCTGCAGAGAGAATTTCCATCTGCTGAATATGTAAAACCTGAAGAAATCAGAGAGATAGACTGCGATATCTATGCCCCATGTGCTATGGGTGGTGTTTTAAACGATGACTCTATATCAAAACTAAAATGTCAGATTGTTGCTGGTGCAGCAAATAATCAGCTTGAAAAAGAACAGGAACATGGAATGATGTTGAAAGAAAAAGGGATACTTTATGCACCCGATTTTGTCATAAATTGTGGTGGCCTTATTAATGTCTACAATGAATTTGAAGGGTACAATCAAGAGAGAGCCATTAAACAGACCGAAAGGGTCTACGATAACCTCCTCAAGATATTCAGTATATCTGACAATGAGAATATCTCTACACAGGAAGCCGCCAATAGATTTGCTGAGAGAAGAATAAAGTCTTTATCTCATCTAAAAAATATCTACAAGGGTGAGAGCGCAAAACAGTCATTCTACAGCAGAACAAAAAGAAATAAATAAACTACAAGTAGTATAAGATGGATAGACTTAGATTTGCACCATCTCCCACAGGCTACCTCCACTTAGGTGGTGCAAGAACCGCTCTATATAATTTTCTTGTCGCAAGGCAGAAAAAGGGTGTTTTTATCCTCAGGATAGAAGACACAGATCGTGAAAGGTCGAAACCTGAGTACACAAAGGATATACAGGATGCCTTAAGATGGCTCGGGATGGAATGGGATGAAGGTCCATATTTTCAAAGCCAGAGATCGGAACTCTACAAAAGATACATCGAAAGGTTAAAAGAACTCAGCGTACTTTATCCCTGTGTTTGTAGCAAAGAGGATATAGAAAAGAGAAAAAAACAGCGAGGTGACAAAAGCCCTGGCTATGATGGGTGGTGTAGGGAAAACCCACCTACCACAGATAGGCCTTATGTGATGAGATTTAGAGTGCCCAGAGAGAGGGTAATAACTCTAAAAGATGGATTAAGAGGTAAGATATCAGTTAAATCAACAGAAATTGATGATTTTGTAGCAGTAAGATCAGATGGTACTCCAACATACAACCTTGTATGCGTAATAGATGACATTGAGATGGGTATCACCTGTATAATAAGAGGCGATGATCATCTTACCAATTCATTTAAA
>CAYSBA010000223.1:0-3172 GCA_964429075.1 uncultured bacterium | reverse complement strand
CTGTGGTAATGTGCTAATAATGCATCAATTATCTCTTTATGTTTTGCTGTATACTGTTCTCCCTTGCGGATAATTGTCTGATTCTTTTTTATTGATATCATTATCGGCTTTACCGAGTTTATCATTGCCTGTTTTTTCCTTGCAACCTCGTATTCATTGTATAATAGATTTGCCTTTAGTTGTGCCTTTAAAAAGCTGTGCATCTTTGACTCTTCCTGTGAATCCAAAAGGTCTGAGACAGAATTTTCTATAACATTCAGTGCATCTGCAAGGGTTATTATCGAACTGTCAAAATTTGTCTCAATCTCACGGATAGGTTTTAATTCACCCCTCTTAACATAACGAATAACAAACCTGCCCTTCTTACGCATGGGATCGAGATCAAAGTCATTTATTATCTTTTTGTTTTCCAGTTTACTGAGCGTCTTGTCGGCAAAACTTTCATACTTTTTGGGGAAACCTGCCTCTTTAAACCATTTATATATTTCTTCAGTAAGTACAATACCATAGTTTGTAAGAATCTTATTCAGATCTGGTATCTTTGTCTCCATGGCCTGATTATCCTGATCTTTTTTTTCTATCTGTTTTGAAGTCAGTAGTCTGAGGTCTCTAAAAAATCTTCTCATGTTCGCGCGAAGATTGGTAATATACTGATAGTCATAATCATAGATAGGAAGAACCTTTTTTGCTGCCAATTCCTGCTCTTTTTTTGTCTTTTCCTTATCCTCAAACATAAAATTTATAGGGGACTGAACATCCCTGAGGGCTATTTTACCTATTAAATGCTCGGACTTTGGTAGATAAAAGGGTGATTCTACTTTTGATCCGGCCAGAAAAGCTGCAATAAAACAGAATGTAAGACCCGCGATGACCCTGACTAATCTATCACGTGAAAGACCTTTCCTCTTTATCTTCATAGCCTAAATTTGCATAGGCATCAATTATTTTTTTGACCAATCGATGCCTGAGGACGTCAATAGCTGTTAGTTCAACAATCTCAATTCCCTCAATATCCTTGACAATTGAGAGTGCCTGAACAAGACCGGATTTATCTTTGCTTTCAAGATCAATCTGTGTGATATCACCGGTTATTACAACCCTTGAATTAATTCCCATTCTGGTTAAAAACATCTTCATCTGTTTTTGCGAGGAGTTTTGAGCCTCATCGAGGATTATAAAGCTATTGTTTAATGTGCGTCCCCTCATAAATGCAAGTGGTACTACCTCTATTATACCGGCATTGAGATACTCCTTTGCCTTTTCTCTACCTGCCATATCATACAGCGCGTCATAAAGTGGCCTAAGATAGGGATCTACTTTCTCCTCTATTGTTCCGGGCAAAAAACCAAGCTTTTCACCGGCCTCTATAGCCGGCCTTGTAATAACAATTCTTCTTACCTTTCTCCTCTGAAGACAATTAAGCGCCCATGCCATTGATAGAAATGTCTTGCCTGTACCAGCAGGACCTATAGCAAAAACAAGCTCGCTCCTTTCCATTGCCTGTACAAGCCTGAGTTGACCGGGGCTCCTTGGTGTAATGTATCTATGGTCGTAAGTAATAAAAAGTACCTTGTTTAGATATTCTTTGAGATCCCTTTTGCCGTTGTCCTTCAAAATGTGATAACACATAAGCAGATCTTCATGATAAATCTGTTTTCTTCGTTCGTAGAGTTCACCAATTCCATCAAATACCTTCTCAACAAGAAGGACATTGGCCTTCTCGCCCCTTATATTTACCCTGTTACCCTTTACTGATATCTTTGTATTACTCTCTTTTTCAAGGGCGTGCAGGCGAGAACTACCACTACTTGTTAATAATCTGACGATTGCATTATCTTCTATCTCAATGGTCCTGCTAAAATCCTCTTTTGCTGTCATAAATACCCGTTATTTAAAATAAATAATTCCATTATTGATAGTTATATGGTCTGTGCTACTCAATGGGATCCAAGATCTCGGGGTTATTTTCACTCTTTTTATAATAATATGTATGTCTGTAAGGAAACATAATCTCCTCACCAGCTAATATAGTGCTTTTATTTAAATTTTGCAAGTTTTCTGGATAATTTCCCTCTAAAATTCTGTATATCTCCAATGCCACACGGATTCTATCGCGCCTGTTTGGAGAAAGCAAATCAGACAGAGGTGTATTTCTTATTTCTACTTCATTAACATATGAAGGTTTTTTGATAATTTCTAACGACACTGCCAATATTATTGAAAAGACTACAACAAGGAAAACCAGATAGGTCACAATAAACACAATACCCTTCCATAAAGGTATACCACCCTCTTTGAGTCTTTCCTGAAACCTTTCTAAATAACGACCAAAAAGTTTTTTGGATCGAGATGGAGGGATCTCTTCTATAAAGCCATCTTTTATCAGTCCTTTCAGGATTCTAAGTGTATCCAGCTCATCAAAGCAACTGTTTTCTATAATATAACTGAGTGACTTTTTCTCACCCAACAACCGCTCAAAAGACCTTCTCTGATATGGTTTTAGTGATCTTATTCTCTCATTTAAAGATATTTCTTTAAGTACATTGAATGTTGAAAGGGAAGAAAAAAAATCAACCCTCTCCTGCTTTAATTCATCTATTAATCTAAGAGACTCCATCAAAAGTGATTCTGAGTTGATATGTTCTGGCAGGTTGGATTTCACAGACTCGCTCGGGATAAACTCATAAAGCCCTCTGTTTGCCTCAAACAGCTTAAAAAGATGTTTTTTTGCATCGATCTCGATAATCTTTAAAAGATCATCTTCATCAAGAATCCCGCGCTCTTTTAAAATAAAATCAATCTTTTTAAGACTCCTTTTATGTTCTGCAATTATCTCAGAGTATGTCTCTCTATCAATAATACCCTTGTGCAGGATAGAACGCAGGATATCGTAACCACCTTTTCCAACGAGTAATAGACCACAGATGTTGCCATTCTGAAAATAAATATGACAATCGAGCTTACCTATCTTTGTGATCTCCAGTATCCCTGTCTTTTTTTGTTGATAAAGTAGCTGAAGAATCTCGCCAAAATTAAAATCCTTTAAATTTCCTCGAAGCGACATCCTAATCCTCGATTCGAGTTATTATTAACAAAACTATATGTGTCACAATAAGTAATCCCATACAGATGTATTTAACAATTTTGTCGAACAATACATTGACAGTAAGCG
>CAYSBA010000222.1:0-3173 GCA_964429075.1 uncultured bacterium | reverse complement strand
CGAGTCGATGACGCATAACCTCTCTTGCTGCAAATCTCACATCTTCGGGGATGACGAAGCCTCGTTTATCCAAGAACGCGCGACTCCTTGCAGAGAGTGCAAGAAATATTGTTGCTCTTGGAGAACATCCAAATTCTATATAGTGTGCAAGGTCATTGAGCCCATACTTCTCAGGGAATCTGCTACACTCAACGAGAGAGACAATATATTTTTTTATCCTTTCATCCATATATATCTGATAGATTAGCTCTTTAATTTCCTTCAATTTTGAAAAATCTATCTTTTTGCTTGCAACAGGAGGACTGCTTACTGCCATCCTTTCAAGGATCCTCAGCTCTTCTTCTTTATCTGGGTAATCTATAATTATTTTCATCATAAATCTGTCTGCCTGAGCCTCTGCAAGAGGATAGGTGCCCTCCTGTTCAATTGGATTCTGGGTTGCAAGCACAATAAATGGAGTAGGTAGCGAAAGGGTTTTACCTCCAATTGTTACCTGTTTCTCCTGCATCGCCTCCAACAGTGCAGATTGAACCTTTGCCGGAGCCCTATTTATCTCATCAGCAAGTATAATGTTTGAAAAAATAGGACCCTCTTTGATTGTAAATTCGCCAGTGTGTTGATTGTATATCTGAGTACCAACAATATCAGCAGGCAAAAGATCCGGAGTAAACTGGATGCGTTTAAAGTCAAGATCCATTGTATCTGCAAATGTCTTGACCATAAGAGTTTTAGCAAGACCGGGGACACCTTCAAGAAGTATGTGGCCTTCTGAAAGGATACTCATTAAGATACACTCAAGACTGTGTCTCTGTCCAACTATTACCTTTTCTACTTCACTCAAAACCTCATCGACAAAAGCAGCCTTTTCTGCAATTATTCTGTTAAACTCTTCAAGACCAACCATTAATTTTCCTCCTTAAAAGTTTTGTGTTTATAGACAACTGCAATATCACAAAGTTAACTATATAAAAAGCCCTGAGCGATCTACCCTTGACACCTTCTATATGGTTTGATAAGAAAGTTAAATCTACATCGTATAAGGAGTATTGTAGATGGTGCGGCATTTTATGAAATGTTTCATACTTACTATCCTGACTTGTATAATTATTTTATACACCTCTTTGGGTTTTGCAAGAATGCCCTATGATATTCAGTTATTTAAATTAGGTAACCCATCGGATAATCCAGATGCTCAGAAGGACTTTGAAAATATTATGAAAGAGCTGGCTCAGACATTTATTCCTCTCTATCTTTCAGGTGCCAATACAACAGGATACAACGGCTTTGATTTTGGTTTTGTTGGGCTTTTATCCCGTATAAAAGGGGGGAGTGGTTACTGGAACAAAGTGCTTGTAAGCGATAATGTGCCGAGCAGCCTTCCCGTTATTGGGATACAGATGAGAAAGGCGATCCCCTTCAGTATGGAGTTCAGTGGTAATGTGCTGTGGCTTGTAAACAGTGAGGTGATGGCAATGGGAACGCGCTGTAAATGGGCACCTGTTGAGGGCTTCAAATTTATTCCAGATATAGCATTTGGTTTTGGCATCTCCAAGATTATAAATCTAAGAGAGGCAGATCTCTACACCGGTGGTTTTGATGTAACAATTAGTAAAAAATTTGGTGTTGCAGGTATGTTTACACTTACTCCATATTTCACATTCAATATTAACGGTGTTGGCGCAAAATCAAAGGTTATAAATCCTAAACCATATGATTCTGGTGTGACTGAGGATGATTATTTTGTATTTGATTCTCTCCCATTCTGGCAGACAAAATTAGATAGATTAATCTTTGGTCTTGTATACAACTCATTTATCTTTGATATAACCTTTGAAGGGATATATACAATAGGTGGTATATGGGTCATGCAAACCAAGCTGGGATTTCTCTTTAATTGAGAGATTTTTATTATTGTAAGGAGGCCACTATGAAAATAGTATTTACAACAATTCTGATAGTCTTTTTTACCATAACAGCCTCCTGCACAAGGTCGCTGCCTGTTACCTCTAAATCATGCGAAAAAGATTCTGATTGCACAAGTGGCTGGTATTGTAAGGATAAAAGATGTGTAGCCACTTCTAAGTGTAGCGACAATTTTGATTGCACCGAAAAACAGATCTGTGATCAAAAAAGATCGACATGCATCCCCTTTAATGGCGAATGTAGAAGCGATGCAGAATGTGAATCTGGCAAGGTTTGTATTGATAACAGCTGTACAACACCAGAGGAATGTACAAAAGACGAGGATTGTACAGACAGAATATGTGTCAACAACACCTGTGTAGAATGTAGCTCTGAAAATCAAGATCTGTGTCCTTCTGGTTATCTCTGCGATACAGACAACAATGTATGTGTACAATGCCTTAGGGATACAGATTGTCAGAGTAATCAGATCTGTGAAGCCGGCTTTTGTAGAGACAATAATCAAACCGGCTGTCAGAGTGATTCTGACTGTGGTGGATCCACTCCTGCCTGTCTAAATGGGACCTGTGTGGAATGTACATCCGATCAATACTGCACTGATCCGACGCCTGTCTGTATTGCCAACAAATGTCAGGAGTGCAGGCAGGATAGTGATTGTCAGGTTGGTTTTATATGCGTAGATTACATGTGCCAGCAGCAGAATAGTGGTTGTAGTACTGATCAGGATTGTGCTCCCTATTTCTGTGTACAAGGAGAGTGTGTAGAATGTAAAACCGATAGTGATTGTGGGACTGGTATGATATGTGATAGCAACAGCTGTGTGCCAGGGCCAGAATGCAGTACCGACCAGGATTGTCAGAACATCTATGGGTATGGCTACATCTGTGTTTCTGGAGCCTGTCAGCCCGGATGTAACGACAATTCAGATTGCGGAAATCTTCTGTGTGATGTTGCTAACTCTGAATGTGTTGAATGTCTCTCAAAGAATGACTGCTCAATAAACCATATATGTCAGAATGGATCCTGTGTCCCTGGTTGCGAGGTAAATCGCGACTGCTCTTCCAACATATGTGTCAATGGTCAGTGTCTGGAGTGTAGCACTGATGCTGACTGTGCAAATGGAGAGGGTTGTCATCCTGTGACACACCAATGTCTACCTCAATGTCAGTTCTATTTCTGCCAGAATGGTCTTGTGTGTGATACCTCAACCGGACTTTGTGTAGAATGTCTGCAGGATAGCGATTGTGAGA
>CAYSBA010000221.1:0-3174 GCA_964429075.1 uncultured bacterium | reverse complement strand
TTATTTATCTCTGTAATCAATATGACGACCTATTTTGCCGATTTCAAGTGCTCTACAAGTGGTTTGCTTACAAGAGGTACAAGATCATCTATCATATGGAGCATCAGATTATCCATCACCTTTGGCATAAGATCTGGCATCTGCTCTTTCATGTAATCTGGCATGGGGATCCTTTTTTCAATCTTATTCAGGACTGTGGGGAGTACTTTTGGCATCATCTTTGGTAAAAAGATCGGGAACAATACTGGAAATGCCTTGGACATCAGATCTAACATAAATGGAAACCTGCCCATAAATCTCATCATTTTCCCCATACCAAATGGCATTGCATCAATAAGCTCATCAAACATCTCTGACATTAAGGTGGCAAAGCCCTCTGGGGTCATAAGGTAAATCATCGCCTCAAAAACAGCCCACTGCTTTCTCACCTCATCGTCAGGTTTATGCTCGATATCATAGCCAAGCGCTTTTACAGAAAATCTTGCAAGATCAACAATTTCAATCTCTTTTTTCTTTTTGTCCCTCGTAACCCTCATCTGGAATTCACAGCAAGGACATAGTGCAATTATCTTTTCTGCACCTGCCTCAAGTGCTTCGTTCAACTTCCTCTCTCCTATATCTGCCGCTTTATCTGGCTCTTTCAACAGTGTTAAAACCGATCCACAACACAGCGCATTCTCTCTATTATGTTTCATCTCGACAAAATCAACGCCAGGTATTGCCTTAAGAAGATCCCTTGGTGGTTCATAAACTCCCGATGCCCTGCCTATATGACAGGAATCGTGCCATGTAACCTTAGTAGGTTTATTGCCATTTTCAGGAAAATTAAATTCACCTTTTTTAATCTTTTCTGAGACTACCTCACTGTAGTGTTTTGCTTCGATGTCGTAGTCTAAATTCAATTTCTTTGCCCACTGTGGATAGACCTTTCGCCACATCATATCACAGGCAGGGCAGGAGGTGATAACATATTTTGCACCCTTTTCCTTTACTGCAGCGATATTCTTTTTCATAGTCTCTGCAAAGAGGTCCCATTTACCAGCTACAAGCATTGGAGTTGCACAACAGTTCTCCTTTTTCCCAAGGTAAGTAAAATCAACACCTGCCTCATCCAGCAGTCTTACCGTTCCTATTGCTATATCTTTTTCTACATAACTTGCAGTGCAACCTGCAAAATAGACGTATTCAGCCTTTTCTTTATTCATATATTTATCTTTCAAATCTCTAGGGAACCATCTGTCTCTATCCTTTCTGTAACCAGCCCATATATTACCCTGACCATTCAGTGTCTGTGCCATAATTTCAAATGGAGGGAAGGTCATCCTGTTTTCTATGTTTATAAGTTCTCCCCTTAAAGACATCCAAGATTCTTCAATAGGTAGATTTTCAGAACATGCAAGGTCACACCTTTCACATGTAGTGCATGAGATGAATTTGTGTACCATCTCGTTGTCCCATTTTTCTCTTCCCTCGAGCAATTCCTTTAAGAAGAACCACTTGCCTCTTGGGCTGTGACTCTCCCATCCCCTGCCATAAAATTGAGTACAACCCTCCACACAGTATCCACACCCCGCACATGCATATGCATAGTAGGCAACATCAATCGGAATACCTTTATCATTTTCAAAGGATTCTCGATCGTTCAGTACAACATGAAACCGGTTGCTTAAAAGAGATATTATTGGTGTTAATTTCATACCCATGGATACAAAGCTACCAATTTTTGTTGATTCAATGGCCTTGCCAGGGTTTAATAATCCATCTGGATCTATCTCTCTTTTAAATTTATGTGCCATCATAAAATTCTCTTTTCCCATTATCGATTTTGCAAACCTGCTAAAGTACAATCCACTTGCATAAGGCCTTGCTCCATAACTCATGGCCCTCTTTAAGATAGAGAGGGATTGACCAAAGAGGATATTGTAAGAAAATTTTCTTTCATCTGCAGGGATAAAACCAAGGACAACTACCTCAGCTCTGTCATTAACACCTTTTTTAATTACAACAGCCTCTTTTACAATGGGTTGATTGATATTTTTATCGAGCTCTTTAAAACATCTTGCAAGATTTTGAAGGGGAAGAATAAACTCAGTTGGTATCAGCGATGGCCCGAGTCTTTTTATAACCATTAATTTAAAACGATTTTCCCACTCATGAACTGCAATACCATCAGTAAGTATGTGTCCTTTATATCTTTCAACCAACGGTTTGATCTTTGCATCCCAATCCTTTGCCTTATCCTCCTCAAAGGCCATTATAACAATATAACCTTCCGGTAATTCTACCCTTGTTTCCTTTTTGTGATGATTGAGTGGGGATCTGTTTTTCATCTTAACCATAAATGGGTTTATAAAATGTATTGACCAGATGCTATTTAATTGAACAGCCTCATTCAGAAAATTTTGAAGATCTGAAATATCTTCAAAAACCACCGCTTTGGGTACTATTTGTTTGTATCTTTTTACTTTAAGAGTTATCGAAGTAACAATACCGGTTGTTCCACAGGTCTGATAAAACAGATTGATATCCCTTCCCGATGCCTCCTTTATAGATCCATCGGGCAATACAACCCTTACAGACACAACATTTTGATTAAAATAACCATATTCAAAACTGCCGATACCTGCACCTCCCTGTGCAAACCAGCCTCCCACTGTAGAAGATGGATAACTTGTAGGATACAGACGGAGGGTATAACCTTTTTTCATCAACCATTCATCAAGGTCTTTCCAGACAATGCCGGGCTGCACCTTTACTGTCCCATTTTCTGGATCAAACTCAATTATCTTTTTCATTCGATAGAAATCTACAGTTATACCCCCCTTAATCGGGTTGACACCGCCATAACCTGAGGTTGCTTTACCCCTTGGTACCAGTGGTATCTTCCATTTTCTGGACCAGTTAAAAAGGTTGACAATCTCTTCTTCGTCAATAGGTTGAACAATCGCATCAGCAAGGACTTTTTTCATAAGAGGCTTCATCAGCGATGGAAGAGAGGCAATATCACGGGAATAGATCTTTCTCTCCAGCCTATCATCGTTGTATCTTTCACCAAAAAGCCTCTTCAATTCATTCAATGCAGCCTCTTTCTTTTTCATAATCAACTCCTCATATAATTATATTCTGATGTTTATATAATCAGTGTTACAGATTATTTCAATAAAAGTATATTAG
>CAYSBA010000220.1:0-3184 GCA_964429075.1 uncultured bacterium | reverse complement strand
TTTCAGACCCTCTCTGATAAGAGTCTGTATTGCAACCTTTACCACCTTTACCTTTTCCCTGATTACCTCATCCTCCTCATCAGGATCACCCTCAAATTTCATGGGCTTGCCATAATAAATATGGTACTTTGTTGGTAAAGGTAAAAGCCCTAACAGAGGTATAAGGGTGATAGGGAAAGATGGTGCATTGAATAGTTTTGCAAGGGTCTTTGAATTATAAAGATTGATAGACTGTTCCTCAGCTCCAATTACAGCTACAGGTACAATTGGAGAGTTGGTAGCAAGGGCAAGTCGCATAAAACCCACGCCAAACTCTTTAAGTCTGTATCGTTCAAACCATGTCTTGTTTATCCCTCTTACTCCTTCTGGGAAAACAAGAATCGTCTCATCCGCTTCAAGCAACCTCTTACAATTTTGAGGTGTTCCCACAAGCTGGCCCGTTCTTATCATAAAATCACTGACAAAGGGTAGCTCTGGTACCCATCGTTCTACCATAGACCTTACCATTCGTGGTGGATCACAATCAAGTAAAAATGAAAGGGCTATCATTGCACCATCAAAGGGTAGCTGACCCGAATGATTTGCTATCAAAAGAGCACGACCTGGTGGTACATTATCTATATTGTAGACCTGTACTCTGAAATATTTTTTATACATAAGGGCAAATGGAAATGCAGCCTTTTCTACAAACTTAGGATCAAAACCAAACCGATCAATACCATAAGGATTTAATTTTGTAGGTATCTTTAAGAGCTTTGTGGATAGCTCCTTTTTAGTATCCTTTATCTCTTTTAAAAATTCTTTCAGAAATTTCATCCCCTTATATAATTATTTAGATTTTATCTATCAGTTTTGCAAGCTCCTGTGCCTTCATCACAGAAATAGATGCCATGTACACAATATCATTAACAGAAGAATCCATCTGAAGCACATCTACCGGCTTTTTCATACCAAGAAGTATAGGTCCGATTGCAATTGCACCACCGAGTCTGTTGAGTATCTTATAGGCAATATTACATGAGGTCAGATCTGGGAATATCAATATATTTGCCTCATCCTGAAGGACTGAAAATGGGAAGTTATTTTTTATAATTGATGGCACAAGTGCCGTATCAGCCTGCATCTCACCATCTATAATAAGATCGGGCATCCTTTCCTTTACCATCTGGACTGCCCTTTTAACCTTCCTTGTAAGTGGATGATCAACACTGCCGAAATTTGAAAAACTTAGCATCGCTACCCTTGGCTTAATTCCAAAATCCTTTGCAAATTTTACAGTATTTAGAGTTATCTCAACGAGATCTTCAGTCGTGGGCTCTATATTCATTGTTGCATCAGCAAAAAATTTGACCTTGTCTTTCTGAATCATAATATATGTTGCAGAAACACGCTTTACTCCATCCATTGGTTTTATGATCTGAAGTGCAGGCCTTATTGTCTCAGGGTATGAAAGGCCAAGGCCAGAAACAAATCCATCAACCTCACCTGACTCAAGAAGCATAAGACCAAAATATATCGAGCTTCTAACAAGTTTTCTGGCCTGTCTGAGTGTGATTCCATTTCTTGCCCGAAGTTCATATAGGCGCTGTGCAAATTTATCGGTCTTTTCAGAATGCCATGGATCAACAATGGGTATATCTCCAAGATCAAGATTAAGTTCACTTATCTTTCTTCTTATAAGGTCCCGGTCACCTATCAGGACCGGTGTACATATCTTTTCGTCAAGACATACCTGACATGCACGTAGTATCTTCTCCTCCTTTCCCTGTGCAAATGCCACCCTTTTGGGACTCTGTTTTGCTATGTTAATTATCTTTCGCATTACCCTTGAAGATTCCCCCTGCAATTTTTTGAGATGTTCTACATATTGATCAAAATCCTCAATCTTTATCCTTGCCACACCTGTTTCCATTGCAGTCCTTGCTACTGCTGGTGCGACCCATGTCAGTACTCTTGGATCAAATGGCTTAGGTATCAGGTACTCCCTGCCAAAGCTAAATTTCTTATTCTGGTATGCCTGACTTACAGACTCTGGCACAGGTTCCCTTGCAAGCCTTGCTAATGCCTTTGATGCAGCAAGTTTCATCTCATCGTTTATTGTAGTGGCCATGACATCGAGAGCACCTCTAAAGATATAGGGGAATCCGAGTACATTATTTACCTGATTTGGATAGTCACTCCTCCCTGTCGCCATTATAACATCGTCTCTTGCCTCAATAGCTTCTTCATAGGTAATCTCAGGATCTGGATTTGCCATTGCAAAGACAATTGGATTCTTTGCCATCTTTCTTATCATATCCTTTGTAAGCATACCCTTGACAGACAGTCCAACAAACATATCGGCACCTTCGAGTGCCTCAGACATTGTCATAGGCTGACAATCTTGAGCAAATTCTGCTTTATAGGGATTCATACCTTCTGTTCTATTAACAGTAATTAGCCCCTTTGAATCAAACATAAAGATGTTTTCTTTCTTAGCACCCAATTTAAGATATAGTCTTGCACACGCAATTGCAGCAGCACCAGCGCCACTGAAGACAATCTTTACCTCTGAAGGATCTTTTTGAACAAGCTCAAGTGCATTTATAAATGCTGCTGCAGATATTATGGCAGTCCCATGTTGATCATCATGAAATACAGGTATTTTCATCCTCTTTTTAAGCTGTTCCTCTATGTAAAAGCACTCAGGGGCTTTAATGTCCTCAAGGTTTATTCCTCCAAATGTAGGTTCAAGCTTTGTTACAATATTAACAAACTCCTCTGGATCCTTGGTGTTGATTTCAATATCGAATACATCAATATCAGCAAATTTCTTAAATAAAACACCCTTACCCTCCATAACTGGTTTTGCTGCTTCAGCACCAATATCACCGAGTCCAAGAACAGCTGTTCCATTTGTTATAACAGCAACAAGGTTTGCACGGGCAGTATATTTAAAACTGAGGCCAGGATCCTTTTCTATCTCTCTACATGGCTCTGCTACACCAGGAGTGTAAGCAAGAGATAGGTCACGAGATGTTGTAAGGGGTTTTGTGGCTATAACCTCAATCTTCCCCCTTCTTTCTCTTGAATGATAATCAAGTGCCTCTTCTTTTCTGATCTTTTCAAATTCCATTTTGCCCTCTTTTTAAATAATTAAATATGTTTTGATATCCTTTGATTTTAATAATGTCAAGGTGTTTTT
>CAYSBA010000219.1:0-3201 GCA_964429075.1 uncultured bacterium | reverse complement strand
CTTTTATCCAGTTTTGTTGTTCTGTATTACAGGATAAAAAAGTAGCAGCAATTATTAAAAGAATATTGTAATATTCCTTCACGGTCCAGATTATAGGACATAATGGTGCTTTTGATCAAGCCCCTGATGGCTCATCTGATCTGTTAAGTTTTAATATCTTTGTCAAAAAGATCTTGAATCTTAATCCTCTTGGTACAAGAACAGCGTAAAGGGTGGGTGTCAGCACCAGGGTAAGGAGTGTAGCAAATCCAAGCCCAAATATTATACTATTGGATAGGCTCTTCCAGAATGAAGATGCAGAGCCTATTCCAAGTGAAAAGGGGATAAGGCCTGCAATAGTTGTAATGGTGGTCATCATTACCGGTCTGAACCTAGTTTTAATTGTATCTTTGATAGCGTCTTTTAATTCCATGCCTTCTGCTCTCAGTTGGTTTATTCTTTCTACAAGAACGATTGAGTCATTTACAACTATACCAGCGAGGGCAACAACACCTATTGCTGATAAAAAACCAAAGGGTGTATTTGTTACAAGAAGCCCAAAAACAACACCTATGAACGAAAAGGGCAGGGTCATCATAATAATAAAAGGTTGCACAAAGGATTTGAATTGTGCAACTAGTATCAGAAAGATAAGGACAATTGCAATCCAGTATGCATTGAATAACTCTCTGAAGGCCCTTGTCCTTTCTTTGTTTTCACCTTCAATGATTATCTTTGTTTCGGCACTCGATTTGTTCAGCTTTTTTTGATCCATTTTTTCTTTTAGAGTCTTTAATACATCTTGTGTAATGACTCCTTTCCTTGTATCGGCAGTTATCGTAATAGTTCGTTTGCCATTGTAGTGTTTAATCGATCTAAGTGCTCCCCTGTAGTTAATTCTGCTAATGTCAGACAGATATACAATAGAACCTGTTTTTGTTGGCATGTTCAGGTATGATATCTGATCTGGAGAGCTGATCCTTGATTTATCAAATTTGATTCTAAGATCTATAAGCTCGCCTCCTACACTCACTTTTAAAGGAGTGAATCCATAGGTACCACCGAATAGCTCTAATCCAATATCCTGAGTCGTAACACCACCTGCATTTATTGAAAGCGGGTGAATTGGATTTACTACAAGCTCTGGTGTAATGCTATCGAAATCCCATTTTACATTTTCAGTACCCTTAATTGTCTCAAGGATACGTTTTATTCTTTGAGCTATCTGTCCCATCTTTTTGAAATCTTCACCCTGTACCTTTATTGAGATATCTGCACCAACTGGAGGTCCTTCCCTTATAATTCTGTATCTTATGTCCACTCCAGGGTGATACTTTATTTCCTTTTTAAGGATATCCACAAGGTCCATGGGGGTACGAGTTCTAAGGTGTTTATCGATCAGATCCACATTTATTCTACCGTTCTCAGGGCCCATAGCCCCACCTTCTCTAAAATCAGTAGAAAGACTACCGGTACTACCAACAAGGGTTACGTAACTCTGTACCTCCTTGAATTTCTTAATTTTATCCTCAATCCTTTTCATAAAATTACCCGTCTTTTCCAGTGAGCTTCCGGGTGGTAATTTTACATCAACATTGAACTGGCCTCTATCCACTTTGGGAAAGAATATCACCTTGATCACTCCTGCTCCAAAAAGGCTTCCAGAGAGGATAATCATTATGACAAAAGAGCTGATTGTTAAAAAGGGATGTTCTACTGCTACTACTGCAGTATTCACAAATCTGTTTTTTATAGCTCCAAGTAGGTTGTATAATGCCTGTAATGAGACCTTCTGACTCCTTACTTTCATAAATGTTGCAGCTATTGCAGGTATTATAAAGTGATCGAAGACTATTGCGAATCCAAGTGAGACTGCAACAACAAAGGGCATCATACGCATAAATTGACCTGGTACCCCAGGCATAAAGAGCATTGGGACAAAGGCTGCTATCGTTGTGAGGTGAGAAGAAAAAACAGCTGCCCCAACTTCATGAATACCCTTTTTGGCTGCATTAAAAGCATTGAGACCATTTTCCATATGCCTATAGATGTTTTCTGCAACAACAATAGAGCCATCCACAACCATTCCTATTATAAGTGTAAAGGAAAATATACTTATGTTGTTAAGAGAATTTCCTGTTATGTAAAGGAAACCGATTGATCCCAGAAGAATTAAAGGTATGGATGAGCTTACAAAGATGGCATTTATGATCCCCATACCAACAAATAGGGTTAAGATTACAAGTACAAATCCCCACTTCGATGTAGATATTAGATTACTCAGCATCCTTTTTATCATACGCGACATGTCTCTGGTAAAGTATACCTTAATATCGGAAGGCCAGTTCTGTTTTTCTTTTTGAACAACCTTTTTGATTCCAGCAATTGTTTCAAGGGTATTTATGTGTGTTTTTCTGTGAACTACTAAGGTGATAGATCTTCTTGAATTTACTCTGGCAAAGGATTGTTCCTTTTGGTAGCCAATGTAGACCTTTGCGATTACTCTCAAAGGTATCGTTTCACCTGTTTTTAGTACAATAGGCAGGTTTCTAATTTTTTCAGGATCGTTTTCTCTTCCAGTGATCCTCAGTCTTATGTTATTCTCTTTACCTTCAATGATTCCACCTGGTATATTTTTATTAATGTTCTGTATCTGAAAGAGAATATCCCTTACTGTAAGCCCATATCCTGATAATTTAATCGGATCTAACTCTACAATCATCTCCTTTTCTAATTTACCGAATATTGCAGCTTCAGATACGCCAGGGACTGCCTCTATCTTCTGTTTAAGATCGTCTGCGAGTCTGGAAAGATAATCCAAACTTGTACTACCAGAGAGAGATACCTGGATTATTGGAATATCATCAAAGGATATCTGCTGTACCACAGGTCTTTTTGCATCATCTGGCAGGTCTGGGAGTGCCTTATCAACCGCATCTTTGACATCCTGATAGGCCTTATCCATATCTGAGCCGTCAAGAAACTTTACAGCAATTACTGCAGCATTCTCAATTGCTGTTGAATTGTATCTGTCTATATTTTCAATACCTGAGAGTTTCTCCTCAATAGGATCTATGATATCTTCTTCTATCTCTTCAGGTGATGCCCCAGGATAGGCTACAGAGACTATTATAAAAGGAACCTTTATGGATGGAGTCAGTTCAATTGGTATAGAAAGGTATGATACAGCTCCAACAGTCACAATAAAAAGAACAATAATAA
>CAYSBA010000218.1:1535-3202 GCA_964429075.1 uncultured bacterium | reverse complement strand
AGGTATATACATCCCACCTTCTCAGTTTGAGACAAACTTTCTCAGTATAACTCACGATGAAAGGGTAATAGAGGAGTCATTGAATATATTCGAAGATGTCTTCAGGGAGCTACATGAAGCTTAGATACACCATAAGGGCTCATCAATACTTGATTTTTTATTTTTTAGCTGTTATTAGTTTAACAAATTTTTTTTGGAGGCGTGTATGAACAAGTCAGACTTAGTGGCGATCCTTGCCGAAAATGCTGGCATCTCAAAGGCTAAGGCTCAAGTTGCCTTACAGGCCCTGCTTGATGGTATCACAAAGTCTCTCAAGAAGGGCGAATCTGTTTCCCTTATCGGTTTCGGTACCTTCTCGGTTGTAAAGAGAAGTGCCAGAGAGGGCTACATTCCATCAACCAAAAAGAAGGTTAAGATCCCTGCCAGAAATGCAGTAAAGTTTAAGGCGGGCAAGGCCCTGAGGGAAGCAGTAAAGTAACTTGAGAAGCTGTCCAATTTAAAAAAGGGGGGATTTTCCCCCTTTTTTTTTACAAAAATTTTTCTGATCAATGACACAGAGTAAAGATAGCAGGATATCTTATCTTGAGAGTTTTCTTACAGAGCGTAGAAAAAAACTTTACATTCAGGTTGCATCTAAGCGTGTAAAAAATATAAGGGTTGTACTTGAGGATCTGTATGATC
The DNA here is from genome assembly GCA_964429075.1 of uncultured bacterium. Taxonomy (GTDB): domain Bacteria; phylum CAYSBA01; class CAYSBA01; order CAYSBA01; family CAYSBA01; genus CAYSBA01. The sequence continues at coordinate 2,521 of CAYSBA010000218.1, read as the reverse complement.
CATTTAATGTCTCTGCCTGTCTGAGGACATGTGAGGCATACGCAATACAGCATATACATATAATAGACACTAAAGAGACTCCCTTTAAGGTCAACAGGGGGGTAACAAAGGGTTGTGAAAAGTGGATAGACATTCACATCCATCATGAACCACAAGAGTGTATACAGATTCTCAAAAATGATGGTTTTGCAATAATTGCTTCTGATCTTGGCGCAACAAAAACCCTTGAAGAATCAATTGCTGACTTTAAAAAAATAGCCCTCTTTTTTGGTAATGAACATACCGGGATAAGTCAAACGGTATTACAACATGCAGATGGATATTTTAAGATGGAGATGTTTGGTTTTACCGGTAGTTTCAATGTTGGTGCCAGTGTTGCAATAGCACTCACAAGGATCTATCTATCCCCTTTTCAGCTCGAACACCTCTCTGAGCAGGAGATCAATCAATTATACCTTAAATGGCTCAGTTATTCTGATCCTGCAAAGAGGTATTCTTTAAAAGAAATGAAATAGTCTCCCTTATACAGGAGGCTGCAAAAACTGAGGACCTGCCGGATGGATCATATACGGGAGCAAGTTCTACAAAATCAAAAGCAATTATCCATTGCGACAGGGGACCAAGTAAATTTAAAAAACCGATAAAATCTTCAAATCCACTTCCCATTGGTTCTGGATTTGTAACGGCCGGTAAGAAGGAAGGATCAAAAAAGTCAAAATCCAGACTAATATAGATATATCTGTTACCATCATTTTTTAATTCTTTTTTTAACCTTTCTACAAGGCTATCTATGTTATCAAAAATTGTGTATCTCTCGGTTTTATTAATATAGACAAACTCTTCTCTGCTCAAAGACCTTATACCATAAGCCAATACACAATCTATAAACTCAAGATCAAGGGATCTCCGCATCACAGTTGCATGATTTATTCTACTTCCTTCGTAGTTGTCTCTCATATCCGAATGTGCATCAAGCTGTACTACAA
>CAYSBA010000218.1:0-1525 GCA_964429075.1 uncultured bacterium | reverse complement strand
CTCAAAGAGGCTTTCAAGAATAAATAGGGTTATAAGATGTTCTCCACCAATAAATAAGAATCTTCCTTGGAGTGATGAAATCAGTTTTTTTAACTCTCTTTTTATTTGACTGGATAATACAAAAAGATTGTCATCTTTGAGTAGTAGATCTCCAAGATCGCAGAATCTGTTTTGTGTCTCCAGCCTGTAGATAGATGAAAAGGTCTCGATTGAGTGAGAAAAGTATCTTATCTCTTCAGGTGCCTTTTGTGAACCATCTCTAAATGTAGATGTCTTGTCGAGTGGGATACCTAATAGAAAAATATCGCAGCAATCACTTGTGGTTTTACTGCCACAAAAGGATTTAGAGTTCAAGGACATTCCTTGCAAAGTTGGGGATGGCAAATAGTGCTCTATACATATCTTTGTTCAGGTATTTTAGATTAAAAGTGTCAGGGAAATCGGGGACATTTTCTCTGGGATCAATACATTTACTACCCATAACAAAAAGCCAGTTGCCTGTTGGATATACAGGGATATCAGCCCTTAATACAAGGGCATGTTTGAATATATCTCTTAAGATATTGAGTTTGTCGGCAACATAATTGAGGGTTGTGTAGAAATCACCAATCTGACTTATAACGATCCCACGTTCAGTTAAAATTCTATCGCAATGTTCATAGAAAACGCGATCAAAAAGGGGCTTTGCAAATTTAACAGGGTCGGTTGAGTCAATTATTATAACATCATACTGTTTATCTGTGGTCTTTACATAGTCTACACCATCTCCAATCATCAGATTTACCCTGGGGTCATCAAATGATGCGGAAAGTGCAGGGAAATATTTCTTGGATACTTCAACTACCTTACCATCTATCTCTACCTGATCTATCTGTTCTACCGATCTGTGTTTTAACACCTCCCTTGCAGTACCTCCATCACCTCCACCAATAATCAATACCCGCTTTGGGTCTCCAAGACTAAGAAGGGCAGGATGAACTATTGTCTCATGATAGACAAACTCATCCTTCTCAGAGAGCATGACACAATTATCCAGAAAAAGCATCCTTCCATACTGGTATGTATCAACTACCATAATCGATTGATACTCACTACTACCACAGTATAGACAATCCTTAACTCTAAATGAGAGTCTAAGGTGGTCGGTTTGAAATTCACCTACCCACAGTTCATGTCTGGCTTCCAAAATTCTCCTCCATAACAAATCAAAAGATAAAAACACCTGCAAAGGTGGTGGCAATCTTGTTTGGCATGGTTTTCATCTCAAATGAGGCAATCTTTATTTCTTTAAGTGGCCATTCTCTCATCCTAAATGCCTCTTTTACCATATTAGTAACGATCCTTTCCGAGGTCTCTTTCGTTCCCTTATGGGAATATTCCATTATTACACCCGGTAGATTCGGGTCTTCTGGTATGCCAACACAGACAGAAGAAGCGATAATCTCATCAGGAGTAACTGATGTTATATGTGTATATGCAGTATATACAAATGCCCCATAAGAGGCAGCCAATTTGTCAGTATATA
>CAYSBA010000217.1:0-3230 GCA_964429075.1 uncultured bacterium | reverse complement strand
CAATTATACCACTTTCATTTTTTTTTTGTTTTATAAGGTTACTTTTGGTGTTTATATCATAGATATCATAGATTGTTGTTTTATCCTTTAAGTAGGTAATAACAATTTTATCTCCTACTGATGATAAAACCGGATCTTCTGGTGCATCAACTATCTGGGTAATGCACTCAAGTCCGATGTTGCACTCTGTATCGGAATTACATTGCAAGATCGTACAGAGACCATCTTTACAAGTTCCTATGGCATTACAGTCTTTATCATTATGACACTCTTTTATACAAGCACCATTCAGACACTCTAAATTGTTTTCACATTCACCGTAAAAATTGCAGCTACTCCTGCATATACCTGCTTCACAGATTGTATTACCAGGGCATCTGGCATCGTTGTCACATGCAACGACTCTGCAAAACCCACATAGACATAGAGAGGGAAAAACACAGTCGCTATTTGTAAGACACTCTTTATTATTTAATTCATCAGGAATACAAACTCTCTTGGAGACATTACTGCCTTTTACTTCAGGATAACCATCTTTACATATTAAAACATCGGTCTCGGCAAAGACAACAGGTGAGTTTATCTCTGTATGTGGATATCCGTTGTTTATCTCAGAAAATATTCCACAGTTTATAGACAGTACACATAGTATCAAAAAGGGATATAAACGACCTATCAGACCCCTTTGCATGATCGATGGTTTATATAGCTAAAAAGAGGACCAGATTATATCGCGATTACATACAGCAATTACCTGCAGAATCACACTGGCCACCAAACATCATACATAATAACATACACATCATCTGGTCACCTAAGGGTAAACACTGTCCTGTGCTGTTGTTGCAACAGCCGTTTACACAACTACCAGGTTGCCCACCGCAGTCTGAATCTGCATTACAGGGAAAAGAACAGTTGTTTCCATTGCCCCCGCATTGACATACACCACCACCAAAGATGTTACAGGTGCCGCCATGACAGTCAGCATCGTTACTGCAGGGAGCGCCGTCCTGGCAAGGGTTTGTCTGGCTCTGGCACATACCAGCATCGCAGTAGAATCCAGAAGGACAATCTGAGTCGGATGTGCAGTTTATTAACTCACACTGCTGAGTGGTCTGATTGCACTGATACCCTGATGGACAGGGACAGGGTGTGCAGGTGCAGTTGGAGGTGTCTGGTACACATTGATAGTTCTGACAGATATAGTCTCCAGAGCAGTCACTATCGGTCTGGCATTCTGCGTAGATGCATTGTGGATTGCTTGGATCTGAGGTATCGCAGATAAAACCGTCGGCACACCCACAACATGGATCGGTGCAGCCGCTTGACTGACACACATGGTTTGTACATGTCTGATCGCCTGCACAATCTGAATCGTTCCTGCACTGTACACAAGTGTTTGTTGCAGTATCACAGAAGGGTGTCGCGCCACCACAATCACTATTTGTCTGACAGCCGCCACCCTGTTCTTCACATACATATGTAACAAGGTTACAAACATAACCTGATGGACAATCGTCACTTGTAAGGCAGTCTACACATTCACCACTCGATACGTTGCACTTTTTCCCACTGCAATCAGCATCTGAAGTGCATGGATTCGTCTGATCGACACAGGTACCGTTCTGACATATCTGTCCAGCTGAGCAGGGTGGATTACATTGATCTGTATTGTTATTACCTTCACACATCCCTGTTAAAACATTGCATGTCTGACCGGGATTACAGTCTGCATCGCTTGTACACCCAGGATTGGTAGCGACACATTTACCACTCTCACAGATCTGGTTGGCTCCACAATCTGAATCTTCTATACACTCTGGCTTTGGTGGTGTATTTCTTCCAGAACAGTATGCTAGTAATGTTGAAATTGCAAAAAGAAACAGGAACTTTTTCATATTGTGCTCCTCGTATAAGTTTGATAATTTCCTTGCCTTTATAGTATACAGCTATTTGTGATTATGTCAAATAGGTAAAATGGACTATATATCAATCTTTGCAATTTGAAATTTATAAAAACTTTTGAGATAGCATACACAAAAATGTTGTTTGAAGGAGAAAGAGATGACAGATAGAGAGAGATTGCTGAATCTTATTGTCAAGAGGTCATTTAAGTATGATCCAGATAATGGCTTTTTGCTTTCAAGCGGTAAAAGGAGTGATATCTATATTGATATGAAAAAGACAGCTCTCCATTCTGAAGGAATGCTCCTCATTGGCAGGGTGGGGTATGAGGCTATCAGGAATTTTGATTTCGATGCAATTGGAGGTCTTACCCTTGGAGCGGATCCAATCGCATATTCTATTGCCCATACTGCCAACAGGGATGGAAGGGGTATTGATGTCTTTATTGTTAGAAAGGAAAAAAAGGCTCATGGAACATCAAGATGGGTAGAGGGTGACATTAAGGATAAAAAGGTATTTATAGTGGAAGATGTAACAACAACAGGGGCATCTGCAATAAAGGCGATAGAACGGGTAAGAGAAGAGGGGGGAATAATTGTAGGTGTACTTGTAGTAGTTGATAGGCAGGAGGGAGGAATAGAAAGGATAAAGGAGAAGCTTGGCGATAGTGCAACTGTGATATCACTTTTTACACGCGAAGAGCTTATAAAAAGAGGGAGTCTATGAGGTGTTAAGGGTATCAAGGGGTATCTTAAAGGGGAAAAGGTTGCCTGCAACCGACAGAGACCTTGTTGGAGTAAGGCCATTTACTTCAAGAATGAGAAAGAGTCTTTTTGACCTGCTTTCATTTGAAATAAAGGGTTCTGTATTCTGGGACATTTTCTGTGGCAGTGGTATTGTTGGAATAGAAGCCCTATCGCTCGGTGCAGGATGTGTATATTTTGTAGACAAGAATAAGAGATTACTGTTGCTGATCAAGAGATTTCTAAATGAGAATAATTTACACATGATGGGCAGTTTTTTTTTAAAAAATCTCGATCTCACAAAAGATGCATTTGTATCCAGTGATGAGCCTGATATTGTTGAGTGGATGCTTCGCACAGCAACGCTTAGCGTTGTTGAAGGCACTCCTCCTTTTGAGAGCATGATTTTTGTGGCATCAGTTGTGCCAAGTTCTTCAACTTTGAGTTGAAGAGGTTTTTTCAGTTTTCTTGCAACCAGTCTTAAATCATCATCAAGGCACTCATTGGTAATAATTTCTGAGTCTTTGAGAATAAGAACAGGTCCTTTTCCTATCTGAACAACATCTTCTTCACCCGCATCTT
>CAYSBA010000216.1:0-3251 GCA_964429075.1 uncultured bacterium | reverse complement strand
TATAAAACCTTTGTTTGTGCTTATTAGGAAGGAAAAACATCTAAAATATAAAGTGCATAGAAAAAAAGAGTCATATCCGATTGGTATCTAAGGTTGTTAATTTTACAAATAAGAAATCTTATGTTATGTTATTTTCAAAATGGGAAAATATAGAAGAAAATATTTAATATACAGGGGCTTTCAGATTAAATACTCAGCACTAATTGCCTTTTTGTGTTTTTTGATATGTCTTGCCTTTTCGTCTGTTATATTTGGTGCCATCAAACAGAATGGTGATCTTATTCATCAGAATCTTCTTGCAAAAAAAGACCTGATAGAGGTCCTGATGGCTGCAACAGATATCCCCTCTCCCAGGAGAGAGGTTATGGAAAAAGAGTACATGATGATTGATAAGAAATTAAAAAATACTAATTATGTTATTCAAACCACAGCAATGCATCTTCTTATCTTTTCCTTTGCCATATCTATCTTTGTCTTTGGCTTTGGTATACTGATTACCCATAGAATGGCAGGTCCTGTATTTGTGATGAAAAGGGTCCTAAATGATCTTATTGAGGGGAAGGAATCTTCATTAAGGCCACTTAGAAAGTCTGACGAATTTAAAGATCTCTACGATCTTCTTAAAACCTTTGTTGATAAAACAACAACGATGAATAATCAATTTAAAGAGGCAGCGCAGGCTGCACTTAATAAGCTAAACTCAGAGAATCCAGATACTGAGACAGCGATACAGATACTTAAAGCCACACTTACACAGGAGGATACTGAGAAGAGTTGATATCATCCTTTCAGAGATTGTTACTCGTCTTAACTTTATATAATTTTTAACAAAAAACAGAAGACCTGATTGTTAATGTAAAATCTCCAGGAGTAACCTTATTTGTATTGACATTCATTTTTTTATCACCTATACTGCCTTTATGAGATACAGAGTGCTGGTATTTGTTACTTTATTGACTATTTCTGGCTTTACTATAGCAGAAGGGTCCACAATAAAAAATGATAACAATCGTTGCAACTCTATCACTCCAGAAATATTAAAAAAGCTAAAAAAAGGTGAGGTCTTTGTGACCGACGAGATCTTTAGAGACAAAGATGGAAAAGATAAGGGACGTGGCAGGGCATACATACTGATCAACCGGCCTGCATCGAAGGTGTTTTCCATCCTGCTTGACTTTAATAAGATGAAGGAATATTTCCCGAGAATAGTGAACTCGAAGATAATCTCAAGGAAAGGCAATATCGTAAAGGTTTTTTTTGATCTAAAGTTTATGTTTAAACATGTAAGATACTATCTGGATCATTTTATTAAACCAGATCAATACTACTTCGAATGGCAGCTGGATAAGAATAAAAAGAATGACATTGATGAAACAACCGGTTACTGGCAGATATGTCCTTTAGACAGCCAGCGGAGTATCGCAATCTATTCTGTATATGTAGATACAGGGATGCTGGTGCCATCGTTTGTTCAAAAATGGTTAACAAAGGGGGACTTACCTGATGTTTTAAAGACACTTAAAAAGAGAGCTGAATCGGATGGCAAATGGAAAAAAGATTAGTTGTATTTCAGCTACTGTTGTCTTTTTTATACTGATAAGTCTCAATACAGTAGCACAACAAATTACTACCCATAAATATCTGCAATTAAAAAGTCTTGTGTTCGATCCTATAGATGAGCCAGCTCTATGTTTATCCCCAACTGATGGGGCTGGTGGGTTCTACATTGTTCAATTCTACAACAGCCCCGCAAAAGGTGGGTTAAAAAGGCTTATCAAACTGGGTGTGAGGATTTATGACTATATCCCGGATGATGCCCTCCTTGTCTTTATAGATACAGAGGATACAGCTCGTAAAATCTATAATCTAACGAATGTAAGAGCAATCTGTAGATACATGCCTCGCTGGAGAATAGATCCGGCTATATACACAGTTAGCGATTCACCTGTGACAATAAGGGTCTCGGTGTTCAAAGGAAGCGATCCATATCTATTTACAAAACAACTCAGAGAAAAGATCCCTGGCTTCAACTATGAGATAATACATATACAGAGATCAGATATTTCTGAAGGGACTATTTATATAAGGGTAGATAGAGAAGATGCAGTAGATATCTCACTTTCAATAGCAGAAAAACTGGAACAGACCTACTGGATAGATATTTTCAGGGTTCCTGTTCTCTATAACAATGATAGTGCCTGGATAATACAGAGTGGCAAGATCGAATCAACACCTATATGGGATGCAGGTATTGTTGGTACCGGCCAGATATACAGTGCTGCAGATAGTGGGCTTGATACCGATGCATGTCAATTTAGATATTCATCAGATCCTGATGCTCAAACACTTGCAGAGTTTATACAGGCACCCAATGTTGGCACTCTCCATACAGATAAAAAGGTCATTGCCTACTATCTCGAACCCTATGCAGAGGCATACGATGATGCATCAGGCGATTTCCATGGCACCCATACTACAGGTAATGCTGCAGGTGATAATTATTCCCATCTAGCAAGTCCTGATGACCCTGGCCACGATAATGAAGATGGGATGGCTCCCGGTGCACAGATTGTTTTTCAGGACATAGGAAACCATGCTGGTGAACTCTATGGCATTGTTGTAGGCTTGGCCAATCTCCTGCAACAGGCCTATGATTCTGGTGCTCGGGTTCACAACGATAGCTTTGGAAGTCAGAACCCAACAGTAACCTATGATCGAGAGAGCAGGGATGCAGATCTTGCAATATGGAGTTTTCAGGATCTTGTAGTAACCTTTGCTGCAGGAAATTCAGGACCTGCACCAAAGACCCTTGGAGGAACTGGCAGTACTGCAAAAAATACAATATGTGTTGGTGCCACTGCAAGTCAGGTCTACGGTGGTTATGATAATCTTGCCATATTCAGCAGCATCGGTCCAACAGCTGATGGTAGAATAAAGCCGGATATTGTATCACCAGGCCTTGTGTACTCAGCCACAGAAACAGATTGGAACGATGAAGGCTGTTGTGATATATTTGGCAATCCAAAGGCATCTTCAAAAACAGACCCGCCCAACAATCAGTGTGCGGTGGACGATAGATATCCAACACCTGGGACAAGTTTTTCATCACCAATTATAGCGGGTGCAGCACTTCTCGTAAGAGATTACTTTGAATCTGGTTATTATCCAACCGGTGAGCGAGGTACGGGTGAATCCTTTGACCCAACCTCTGCTCTTGTAAAGGCTGTGCTGATCAATTCTGCTCAACCTCT
>CAYSBA010000215.1:0-3257 GCA_964429075.1 uncultured bacterium | reverse complement strand
GTATATTAATGTTGTTATAGAAACACAGACTTAACAGAACAGAGGATGATATATGGGAAAGATAAAGGTAGCAATCATCGGTGTTGGTAACTGCGCATCATCACTAGTTCAAGGTGTCTATTACTACAGAGATTATCCACCTGATAGATTTATCCCCGGCCTTATGCATCCTGTTATTGGAGATTATCGTGTATCTGATATTGAATTTGTTGCTGCCTTTGATGTCACACAAGATAAGGTAGGCAAAGATCTATCAGAGGCTATATTTGCTTATCCAAACAACACAACACGTTTTTGCGATGTCCCAAAACTTGGTGTAGAAGTGAAGATGGGGAAGGTCCTGGATGGAGTGGGGAAATACCTTAGGGACCATCTACGGATATCAGATCAGGAAACGGTTGATGTGGCAGAGGTGCTGAAAGAGACTGGTGCTGAAGTTGTTATCAACTATCTACCAGTTGGTAGTGAAAGGGCTACAATATGGTATACCGAACAGATCCTTAAGGCAGGCTGTGGTATGGTAAATGCGATACCTGTATTTATAGCAAGTAATCCCGAATGGTCACAGAAATTTACAGATGCAGGGCTTCCAATAATTGGAGACGACATTAAATCTCAGGTTGGTGCAACAATCTTACATAGGACTCTGGTCAATCTATTCCTGGACAGAGGTATGATAATAGACAGAACATACCAGTTAAATACAGGTGGAAATACCGACTTTCTGAATATGCTCGAAAGGGAGAGGCTTTCATCCAAAAAGAAATCAAAGACACAGTCTGTATTATCTCAATTCCAGAACAGGGGTATTCAACTTGAGGAATCAAATATTCATGTTGGTCCAAGTGACTATGTTCCCTGGCAGAGAGACAATAAGGTATGTTATCTCAGGATAGAGGCCCGTCATTTTGGTGATGTTCCGATGAATCTGGAGTGCAGACTCTCTGTTGAAGACTCCCCAAATTCTGCAGGTGTGGTTATTGATGCCATACGTTTGATCAAACTCGCCTTTGATCGTGGAGTGGGCGGACCACTCTTAGGACCATCAAGTTTCCTGATGAAATCTCCCCCTATCCAGTACGACGATAACACTGCAAAAGAATTAACAAATCGCTTTATACTCGGAGAAGAGGTTTGAGCAGAGCAAAAATTTTTCTTGCATGTAGCCTTCTTATAGCTACAACAACTGTAAGCATCCCGGCAGAAGAGACAAAGGCTCCTGGAATAAAGAGGGTAGAAGAGATTGGTAATAAGATTATAAAAAGATTGACAAAAAAGATGACAAGAGAATTAAAAGGGGCTATTACGGAAAATGGTTTTTCTGACGCACTTTCATATTGTCATACAAAGGCAGCTTCTATTGTAAAAGATATAACAAATGAATTTAAAGATATATCTGTCAAACGAGTTACAGACAGACCAAGGAACCCTAAAGATAAACTTGATGACTACGATATATTGGCATTTAATTACTTTAAGACTCACAGGGTAAAAAAAAGCTATACTATTTTGATTAAAAGGGGTAAAAAGAGATATTATAGATACTATCAACCGATTTATATAAAGTCTTTATGCCTTGGATGTCATGGTAAAAAGGACAAGATAGAAAAGGGTGTACTTGATAGGCTAAAAAAATACTATCCAGATGATATGGCAACAGGATATAAAAAAGGGGATCTAAGGGGTCTATTCAGGGTTGAGATACCTGATAAGGATCTTTAGCTTCAGTGTAGTTTAAGTACCCGTATTTTATATAAAAATACAAAAAATACAGCAACAGGAGCAACAAATCTAACTAAAAAGAGCCAGGGTTTATAAAACCAATCAAGTTTTGTGCCCTCTAAAAACTCATCTTGTCTCAGTTTTGGATCCATAAACCACCCTACATAAATGGCAATAAACAGACCCCCAAGAGGAAGTAACCAGTTTGAGGCAAGATAATCCATTGTGTCGAAGAAGTTTTTGCCAAAGATATCAGTCCATTTTGAAAATATCTTACCTTCTCCAGAGAGGGCAGATGGCACACCATAAAGGAAGATTATTGCAGTAGAAAAGATTGTTGCCTTTCTTCGGGACCAGCCACGCTCATCGATAAAATAACTTGTAACAACTTCAAGCAGAGATATTGCACTTGTGAGTGCAGCAAATACAAGGAGTACAAAGAATATCAGAGAGAGAAAGAGGCCACCTGGTATCTGCGAGAAGACAATTGGCATAGTTTTAAAAACAAGCCCAGGGCCTGCATTTGGCTGCTGGCCGTGACTGAATATAATTGGAAAGATTATAAGGCAAGCAAGGAGTGCTACAAGTGTATCGAGTAAAGATACCAGGATTGAAGAGTTGACGATATCGCTCTCTTTTTCGAGATAACTACCATAAGTTATCATTGCACCCATTCCGAGAGAGAGGGTAAAGAAAGAGTGTCCGAGTGCTTCAAGTACGCCTGATGAGGTGAGTTTTGATGGATCGGGTTTAAAAATGAATAAAAAGCCTTTTATGAAACCACCATTTGGAGAAAAGATCGCATAGCCGAACAGGATCAGAAGGAGTACAAAGAGCAGCGGCATTAAGAACCTGGACCACTTTTCTATACCATGTTGTATACCACCAATAACAACGCCTCCTGTTATCAACATAAAAAGAAGATGCCAGAAAAGATTAATATCTCCAGAAGTATAGAGGGTATTAAATAGGGCAGCAATCTGATCTGGACTTTTGCCATGGGTTGCATCTGTTATGCTCATGAGTACATAATTCATTGCCCATCCTGCAACAACACTGTAGTAAGAAAGGATAATGAATCCTGAAAATATGCCCATCCAACCTACAATTTTCCAGGGAGTATCCTGGCCGGAGAGTTTCTGAAATGCACCTATGGGTGCCTTCTGGGTGCTCCTTCCAATGAGGATTTCACAGATCATAATAGGAATACCTATAGCAACTATGCAGATAAGGTAAATAAGTACAAAAAGTCCACCACCGTTCATCCCAGTTATGTATGGGAATTTCCATATATTACCGAGCCCTACTGCGGAACCGGCAGCAGCGAGGATAAAACCAATCTTTGTGCCCCAATGACCTCTTTTTGTCTGACTACTCATAAATGCCTTTGTAATAAAATTGGGAACGTATGTCAACTATATTTTTTTCTTGATCTCTGTCAAAAGAAAACAATATTAAAAAATTAATAAAATGTTACGACAAACGTCTCGTTTATCTTAAATATATAAGAGGAGAATATCTATTAATGTCAACAG
>CAYSBA010000214.1:0-3302 GCA_964429075.1 uncultured bacterium | reverse complement strand
CCCTTAAGCTCTCTAAGATATATATTAACATAACAGGTGGAACAAGCCAGATGACCTTTCTCATATCAAAACTTGCAGAAGACCTGAATAACACAATCCACAAGGTATTTTTGATGTGTCTGGTTGATAATAGAGATTCAAAAGAACAAGGAGATAATCCATTTGTAAAGAGTTCAGTTCAATTGATTGATTTTGACAGCCTAAAAAAAGATGATAGATAATGAGTTAGAGAGGATAAGATCCTTAATAAACAGAGGTGATACAAACACTGCAATTTCTGAGCTCAAAAAATTTATCAACGAGAATATATCTACAAAAAATATTCACAAGATAACCGCACAGTTTTGTGAAGAGCTTGGGCTATTTTCTACAGCAATAAGAGAACTCAACCTTGCGCTAAGGGACGCACCAGACGATGTGCAGATTATGGATAGTCTTATAGAACACTATCTCGAACGTGCAGAGAATGAAAAGGCAATAAGACTCCTTGAGAGACGTATCGCGCTTAAGCCACCTTCAAAGACCGCTTTTGAAACACTTGTAGAACTCTATGTTTATAGAGGAGAAGAGGATCTGATTAAAAAGGCAGCAGAACTTGCTAAAAAAGGTGGTCTTTCCGACAGTGAGATCTCACAGATTATAAGCACAAAAAAAGATGAAGATATTGTGATAGATGAGAGATTTGTCGAAGGAAAAGACTATATATTCCCGGATGATACAGACATTGTACGCTTTTTATATCTTTTTGGAGGCAGAGAAGATGTATATGCCCGTCAATGGTATTCACATACAAAATCCAGAGGTGGCTATAGCCCTGTAGAAGAGCCGCTTACTCCAAGGATCCTAAGGCAACACTTTATTGGAGATATAACCGTTGGCGTATACTGCCTAAGACTTGATGATACTGTATCTTTTATGGCCTTTGATGTTGATATAAGTAAGAAGGCCATCGAAAGGATACAGGATAGACAGAGAGTTCTTGCACTCAGAAATTCACTCAAAAGAGCTGTTTCTCTGGTTTTTGAATTTCTCGATGAGTATGAAATTCCTGCTATTCTTGAGGCGTCTGGTTATAAGGGTTATCATATCTGGATATTATTAAAGGACCCAGTTCCTGCAGCCGTGGCATACAACTTTGGAAAGCTTGCACAGAAAAGGATCACAAGCAGATTACCACTTGAGATTCATCTTGAGTTCTTTCCAAAACAGACAAAAAGAAAGGATCTGGGGTATGGGAATCTGATAAAACTGCCCCTTGGTATACACCAAAAGAGTGGCAAAAGGAGCAGGTTTTTAAAAAGGGATTTTTCACCTGTTGAAAAACCCTTTGAATATCTTAGAAATATTACACTTCTGGAAAAGGAAAAACTTTTCAACATAGTAACAGATCTAAAAGAAAAACTTGGTGAACTAACTGATATTAAGCAACAGATTCACGAGCAAAAAGAGCAGGGTGAGTTACAAGAGGCATTACAAGAGATAGAGGAGATAAAAGGCCCTGCGGAAAAACCATTCTGGACAGAAGCGGATTTTGAAATAGATCCACTGGTCTCACACCTTATGAATAATTGCAGTGTTATTGCAGCACTTAAGAAAAAGGTGGATGAGCACGGTGTACTGGATTATCCTGAGGTTGTAGTGTTAAAACATACTCTTGGCCATTTCCCTTCTGGTCTTCTTGCAGCCAACTATATCTTTTCACGATGTGCAAATCTATCTACCGATGTTAATCTTGTCTCAGTTTTGAGGGGCAACCCTATATCCTGTCCAAAAATCAGATCACGCATTCCAAAGATAACTGCATCAGTAAACTGTTCGTGTAAATTTAGCAACATAAATCACTATCCAACTCCCCTCTTGCACCTTGAAAATATAGGTTTCAAACCAAAAGAGCTTTTCAATGCAAAAATAGACGATTACGATTTAGAGGGGCTTGCCAAAAGATATCTGAGACTAAAAACACTTAAGCGAAGAATAGAAAAGGATCTTTTAGAACTCTCAAACAGACTTTGGGAAAGACTCTTTAGATTGCCGGACAGGAAATTAAAATTGGAAGAGGGCATGCTTGTTGCTACAGAAAAAGATGGCATCAAGCAGCTTGACTGGGTAGAAGAAAAGGGAAACAGGTAGATGTCAAAGACCCTGATTCTGACAGAAAATGGGTTGAAGCTTGCTGTAGATGGTGGGCAACTCGTAGTTGAAAGAGGCCATGGAACTATTGCGAGGATTAAGCATCATGAAATTGAACAGGTCGTTCTTATGGGGAAAATTGAGGTTACCTCTTCGGCAGTATCTCTTTTGCTCAAAGAGGGAATAGATTGTGTGTTTCTATCTTCTTCTGGCAGCTATAAGGGACGGCTTGTGGGTAATCTTTCAAAAAATGTTCTTTTGAGAATAAGACAATTTGAACGCTTTTCAGACCGTGCATTTGCAACAAAGATGGCAGCATCTATTGTTGCTGGTAAGATTACCAATCAGAGGAACATACTAATGCGAGTTCAAAGAGAACTTTCTGACAGAGAGCTTGCAAACGATCTTGCAAGGATGAGGAGAATTAAAGAGACATTAAAAGATATAAAAGATCTTGATATTGTAAGGGGCTATGAAGGTGAGGCTGCGGCAATTTACTTCAAACACTTTGGTAAAGCCATAAAAAATCCAGATTTTTCTTTTACAGGTAGAAATAAAAGACCACCAAGAGATCCAATAAACGCATGTCTATCATTTGGATATACACTGCTTGCAGTTGTGCTTGAGAGTATGATTATGGAGATAGGATTTGATCCATTTCTGGGTTGTCTGCATGAGCCCTCCTATGGGAGGCCATCAATGGTACTCGATATGATGGAGGAATTTAGACCTATTGTTGTTGATTCTCTTGTGCTTAGACTAATCAACAGAAGACAGCTTACATTAGCTGATTTTGGACCTCCTGAAAGAGAGGTTGAGTTCTCACTTGAAGGAGAGGTTTTAAAGGAAGAACTATCTGATACCAGAGATGCAATATACCTACAGGGTTCAGGCAGGAAGGTTTTTGTTACCTCTTTTTTTGCTCGATTGAGAGAGAGAATCTTTTATGAACCAACAGGTTCGAGGCTTGACATAAGGCAAATTATGCGTCAACAGGTTTATATGATGGCACGAGTTGTAAGGGGAGAGCAGGAGTCATATCAGCCCTTTACAACAAGGTAGATTGATCTTTGAAAATTGGGTATCTTTATGCATATTGTTGTGGCATACGATGTTGTAGATGATAGAAAAAGAAAAAGGCTTGCAAAGGCACTGACACTGTATCTTACACG
>CAYSBA010000213.1:0-3311 GCA_964429075.1 uncultured bacterium | reverse complement strand
CTTCAATATTCCCTCTTAACAATCTTGCCATATATACAGAATAAAGTAGCTCTGTCTTTATCCTGGGTGGAATCTGCTCGTATCTTAAAAGATCAGTGCTCTTTCTGAATATCTCCTCAACCCTGTAGTTTTCACCAAAGACCCGTAGATGATCCGCTATAAGATTTTCATAATAGACTCCTTCTGTTAGTGCCTCAATATTCTCCTTGCCCCAATTATTTATCCTTCTAAGTACAAGATCGGAGATATATTCGAGGTATTCAACAAAATCCCTGTTGTTTGCAGATGGTCCAATAATTTTAAGAAAAATCCCATAGCCCGGCCCCATCTGCTTATCCAGTTTAGGATATTTAATCTCACTAATCTCCCAGAAAATCTCAAAGATTGTACCATTCATGTATAAAAGTTGTGTAAGAAAGTCAGGATTTGTTTTGGGTGTACCGTATGGTTTTTTGATCCATGGATTAAAAACAAAATCAACTGGATATATTGTCTCTGGATGGTAGAAACTCTCCTGATGGGCCACAAAGATGTCTCGTCTTAGATTTTCGATATCCTGAAAATATCTTACAACAAAATCAAGATGCATAGTGAGAAGTAACGATTTTAATGGCAAACCCAAAAGATCCGCACCTACCGTCCTGTAAACATAATGATTATTATCTCTATCCTCCTTTATAACCTTTATCCCACCTTTATCGAGTTTGAAAACAGTTACGATATTTATAAAAAGCACTGCATACATTATAAACTGTTTTTTTCTTTCTGTATGGACCATAGACCTGATTATATCACCAAGGACATAGGATGCACCGACTATTATCAATGCAAATTCAACAAGGGTAGCACCCTCTGTCCATGCAATAAAAAATACACTATAGATCAAAAACCCTAAAAGTATTGCAAAAGAATAGCGATTGAACTTTTTGATTTTCACAAAGGGTATCATTAGAATAAAAAATAAAGTAACAGGACCTAACTGATAGATTAAATTCTTTGTCCAGCGCCATAAAAAACCTAACATGGCTGCCCAATCCTTTGTCTCAGAGAAGTGTAATGCCTTATCTTTTTTGTCCATCACAAGGTATAAAAAGGACTTCAAATCTTCTGGATCGTTCCAGTTCATAAGGAGTGGATGGGATGCCCTGATTGGTAAATATATATATATTGAGAGTCCTAATAAAAGTACAAAAAGAGCTACAGCTCTTGAATAATAGTTATTTTGTAAAAACAGAATGATGATTAAAAGTGGAAAAAGGAAAAAGATACTCGGACTGTACAGAGAAAAAGAGAGTCCACACAGAAATGCTATCAACACAGGTTTGTTCTTTTCTGGTTGGGCTGTATCAATAATGAGTAAAATTAGAAATGCCGAAAGGGAATATACTTCAATACCGAGGCTGCAGGTTGCAGTGTTATTACAGAGGACAAATGGCATCATTAAAAGGATTGTTAATACCGGATCAAGGTATCTGTTTAAGATAGTCATTAAAAGTGTAAATAGGAGCACAAATCCCACTATAGAGACAAGGGCTGACCTTATCTGAATTGAACCGAAGGGTAAGAAAACGTCAAAAAACTTTGCAACTATAGAAAGAATAGGATAGCCAGAAGGATGGGCAACACCAAGCTCCCATCCACTTACAATAAACTCTGGCGTATCTCTGAACCCGGGTTCTGGAATAAGCAATATAAAAAGATATATAAAAACAAAATACAAAAAGGATCGTTGATACCATGTTAAGCCATATCTCATATCTTTCACATACAGTATCTTTCACCCTGCACGTTTCTGCACCTGCCTCTACCCATACAATCACTATCAGTCAGACAGGGTAGGAGACAGAGATGCTTCCCTCCTTCTGTAAAGACACATCTATATTCCTTAGAACAACAATCGGAATCTACCACGCACCCCTCTTTTTCATCACCAATACAGTATCGAGAACTGCAGATTGTATAACGACCTACATCAATACACAGATCACCAGAAAGGCAACAATCTCCACTGCTTATACATCCAGGTTCACCACTCTTGATACAACTTCCATTAGAATCGGAAAAGCAACTGCTAAAAAGAAAGGTCAAAAGGATATAAAAAGTTATTAACACCCTCATTTTTTTGCATTCTTTGATCCTACAAGGTCTATCAATCTGAGAGCAATCTTTGCACCTTTAAAATTGTGCACATTCGGGTATTTCTTAAAGATCCAGCCATTAAAAATTGTCTTTTTACCCTCAACTATTTCAACCATAGCAGCAGGATTTCTGGGATCAAGAGAACCCGAATAGATCCTTTTTTCATCCATCTTAAAATCTGGAAGTATGTATTTTAAAATAAGTCTGTAATCCTTACCTACAGAAATCTCTTTGCCAACATCTACCTTGTACTCTTTTGATTTATTGTTTGAAAGATCTTTTACCTCAATTATTGCCTCAGGATATCTCTTTTTTATCTCATCTGTTATATCTATCTTCTTGACTATCTTATTGTGATGAATGGCGCCCATATTCATCTTACCTGTCATCTCTTTTTTCATCTTTTTTATATCTGGATGGCCCTCTGGCAGGATAGCATGCCCTTTTTTATTGAGATCATGTCCTGTTTTTTTTGTATTGTCTTTCTTTTGCCATGCCTCTGGCACACTTTGCCGGCAGGCTATAGGTAGAGCTAAGGCAAAGATTGCCCAAAAAAGAATCTTTTTCATTTAATCCTCCAGTATAAATTACTAAGTCATATACCTTTTAAAGAAAGTGGTTGGTAATTTCAAGGATAAGAGTTTCTGTTTTAGAAAAGAACTTTTCATTATTAGTTTCATAGATTTTATCATGTATTTCTTCTGTTCTTCATCCATCTTATCAAGGTGTTGCATTCTGTATGAGTAAAATTCTGCATAGGCCCTTATGATAAATCGATCCACATCCTTAAGAGTCATCTCTTTTGGCCTGATCACCGGTGTTACAAGATTATAACTTGAATAATCACTAACAGCGATATAATCCTTCATCTGACTGTAAATATCTGCATAAGGCCAAGGTGCAAGTGCGAGAAAATGTGCAAAATAGGGGTCAAACCACTTTGCAGCCCTTATTGTTTCCTCCATAGTTTCCTTTGTATCATCAGGGAAACCCATTATAAATGAGGTCTCTGTGATGATTCCATTTCTATTAAGGATTGTAATGGCTTCCTTACTCATTGCAGCATCTATAGACTTTTTAATACCCTCAAGGGTCCTGTCAGAACCAGATTCAACACCCACATACACATGGACTATCCCCATGTGTATGTGGGTGTTGAATCTGGTTCTGAC
>CAYSBA010000212.1:0-3311 GCA_964429075.1 uncultured bacterium | reverse complement strand
TCCTAATACGTCCTCAATATTGACCTTACACAAAATCCTGTAAAAGTGCCAATAAGGCATTTAATGTAACCTACTAAAAGCTTATTCTTCGTATCTCACCTCTACTCTATCGAGAAAGTCTTTAAAGTCTTTTAATAGCTTTTCTATTTCATTCTTTCTGTTTTCCTTTGCTGCCCTCTCCAACGACGCACCAATCTCTGTAATCCTATCAAAACCATATCCACCCCCTATACCCTTCAGGGTATGACCAATTACCCGTATCTTTTCCAAATCCCCTTCAGCAAGGGCATCTGATAACTCTTTAATATCCTTTTGACGGTTCTCTAAAAAAACTGGTATCAAATCCTCAAGATCAGAATCCACATAAACAATAATCTTCTCTTGATCGCCTGCCATTTTCACCTCCTTTATAGATCAGCCTCTTTCTCATCATAAACACAGGTTTTATCTCTACCTGTGCTTTTTGCTTTATAGAGAGCACTATCTGCTTTATTTATAAGTTCTATGGGATTTGTATTCTTCTTTGGTATAGTTGTGGCAACTCCTATGCTCACTGTAACTATCTTTTTTGTTGATTTTTTGTGTGGAATCTTTTGATTCTTAACAGACTCTCGTATACTTTCTGCAACATAGAATGCACCATCCTTTTCTGTCCCAGGCAAAATGCAGGCAAATTCCTCTCCACCGTATCGTGCAGGAAGGTCAACACTCCTTTTCAACCTTTCTGCAATAACAGAAGCCACACTCTTCAGACATTCATCACCCATAAGGTGTCCGTATGTGTCATTGTACAACTTGAAATTATCTACATCCAGCATGATCAACGAAATAACAGACTGTTCTCTTATTGCCCTGTTCCACTCCCTCTGCAGGGTCTCGTCAAATATCCTTCTGTTGGCAATTCCAGTAAGTCCATCCAGAGAAGAGAGTCTCTTCAGTCTCTCATTGGCCACCTCAAGTTTTTCTGCCAGCTCTTTTAACTCCTGCTCTCTCTTTTTTCTTCGATCCATCTCCTCTTTTAGCTTGAGGGCGGTCTTGACCCTTGCTAACAGCTCAATCTTTTTTACGGGTTTTGTTATGTAATCGAGAGCACCAGTCTCAAAGGCCTGCTTTAAATAATCCATCTCGCTTGCAGATGTTACCATAATGATTGGAATATCCAACATTCCACTGTCTTTTCTTATAATTTTACAGAGTTCTATCCCATCCATTTCAGGCATAACTAAATCTGTCAGGATCAGATCAAAATCTTTTCCTTGTATTAGGTCCAGGGCCATTTTAGCAGAATCAGCTGTCACAATATCTTTGTAACCTGCCTTTTTTAGAAACCTTACAAGGAGAAGGCGAGAATCTTGTGAATCATCAACTACTAATATCTTTGTGCCCATACTTCTCCAATGCCTCCAAAAGGATCTTTTTCTTAATTGGCTTTGTCAGATGGGCATCACAACCTGCCTTTATACTTTTTTCCTGTTCCTCCCTTAGTGCATGTGCTGTTAGTGCCAGTATGGTGGTTCTTTTAAGGCCTCTTTCTTTTTCATACTCTCTTATCTTTTTAGTGGCGGTCAATCCATCCATTATGGGCATCTGAACATCCATAAGTATCAGATCATACTGATTTTCTAAAAACTTCTCAACTGCCTCTTTCCCATTTTCTGCAATATCGATTTTATGAGGTGTCTTTTTGAGATACGACTTGATCAACATCCTGTTATCAGGAGAATCATCAACCAGTAGTATGTTTAAAGGACTAAGCTGTTGGAGTTTCTCTGAGATTTCGTCCCTTTTCTTTAAATCTTCACTTCTTTTTTTACCAAGCGCACTTAAAATTGCATCATAAAGTTCACGCTGTCTTATGGGCTTGACCAGAAGATGTGAGATCCCGAGCTTTTTTGCCCTCTCTGCATGACCAGCCCTACTATCAGAGGTCAACATTAAAATTACCTCTTTGTTGTTGCCAAATTGTCCTTTGATCTTTTCAATAACCTGAAAGCCATCCATATAGGGCATTCTGCAGTCAAGTAGAATAAAATCGAAATCTCTTCCATCTTTTTTTGATCTTTCAAGTTCCTCTATACATGAAGGTCCATCTTCAGCTTCTCTCACATTCACACCCCAGTTATACAGCATTTTCTTTAAAATTAGTCTGTTGGTTTCATTATCATCTACTATTAATGCCCTCAACCCTTTTAGATCAGGTAATTTTTGAACCTGTACTGTCTTTTTTTCAGCAATGGGAAACTTTAAGGTAAAATAGAAGGTACTTCCCTTCCCCTCTTCACTCTCCACCCACATCTTACCTCCCATCATCTCAACTATATGCTTAGATATAGTAAGGCCCAAACCTGTTCCACCAAATCTTCTCGTTGTAGATAGATCTGCCTGTGTAAACTTTTCAAAGATTGTAGATAGCTTTTCTTTTGGTATCCCAATCCCTGTATCTTTGACAAAACAAAAAAGCTCAACAAAATTATCATAAACTCTCTCCTTTTTAACCCTGACTACAACCTCTCCCTTTTCTGTAAACTTTATAGCATTTCCAATAAGGTTTAAAAAGACCTGTTTTATACGCAAAGGATCACCGAGCACATATTCCGGGACATCGGGATCGATAAAGAATACAAGTTCAAGACCCTTTTCATGGGCCCTCACTCCCATCACATCTCCAATAGATTCGATTGCATCTTTCAGGCTAAATTCCACAGATTCAAGGGTCATTTTGCCTGCCTCTATTTTGGAGATGTCAAGGATATCATTTATAATACCAAGCAATGTTTCGCTTGCAGAACGAAAGGTCTGTACATACTGTCTCTGCTCCTGAGAGAGCTCTGTCTCCCACAGAAGCTCTGCCATACCTATGATAGCGTTCATTGGGGTTCTTATCTCATGGCTCATCATGGCCAGAAATTCACTTTTCGCCCTATTTGCACTCTCTGCTGCCTCTTTGGCAGCTTTAAGCATTTTGTTAGTCTCCTCAAGCTCTCTGGTCCTCTCTTTTACCTTTTCTTCAAGGTTATGTTGATAATCCCTCAAGCTATCTATCATTACATTAAATATATTTCCCATTTCTATAATCTCTGGAGGGCCTTTTAAATCAATCTTTTTATCCATTATTCCTTTATGATGTATCTGTTTCATTAATGCAACAAGTGTATCCAGCGGTCTATTTATTGTATTTACAAACACCAAAGAAAAGATGACAGAGATTACAACTATCAAAATTGTCAATCCAATCACCTTTTTACTAACACGTATAGCAGGCTCCATTATTTCATCTTTATATACTAACGATGCAATATACCAGTCTAATG
>CAYSBA010000211.1:0-3345 GCA_964429075.1 uncultured bacterium | reverse complement strand
CGATACAGCAATCCTCTATAAACAGTATGCACTTAAAGCACCAGATTTATTGCCCGATAATCTGAAACAATACGTATGGGACCTACCGCTGTGTGGAACATCGGTAAATATTGAACTTAAAAATAATTATTCACTGCTTTCCGAAGAGACAAAACATAAATTGCAATCACTCAGACGACCTCCATCGAGCATTGGCTATAAAGAATCTGATGTATATCCAATAAGAGTCCACTACAGGACCCAATCTCAGGAAAATCTTGCAGAGGCTATGGTAGGCTACGCTGAACACTCATGGGAGGTCCTTGTAGATGAACTCGGATTTTATAAACCTTTAACAGTATTTGATGGTTCTGTAACAAATGGTGTTGACATCTATTTGGGACCTACCGGTATGGGTGGAGGTGGATACACCGATTTCTACTACTATCAGTATCCACCTACAGACGAACCAGACTGCGTGACCTATGTTGTTGTGGATGAACAGAACCCTTCCTACCAGATTCCATTTGTTGTAGCGCATGAATTTAACCACACCAATCAGGCTGCAATGGACTGCTGGGAGCCTCACCCAATCTGGGAATCCACCTCGACCTATATGGAGACAGTGGTCTATCCAAACGATCCTGATATGATAGGTTTTGTACCCTACTTTCAAAAATATCCGTGGTTCGCTATAGATTATGTCTACGAATCCTTCGGCGGAAGCGACGAACGCACCATCTATATGTACGGTGCATCTCTATTTTTACTATATTTAGATACAACCTTTGGCAATCACGATGGTTCCTTTATCAAAGATATGTGGGAAAAAAGTATTCAACCGCAAACAAGTGGTAGAAATGAGCCAGACTATCTCGATGTAATACCACAGATCGCAGACACGTCCTTGGATAGAATATATACAGATTTTGCTGAATCACGTTTTTTTATGGGGAATAACGATGACGGGAAACATCTACCAGGTGCCGGACAATTCTATGGAGCAGAACCTGTCCTTACAGCCAAGTATCAGATTGGAGATCTACCTGTAACTGATCAGACACCTTTTGCAGGTCCTGCAGAATACGGTACAAATTACATAGTTATAGATACCCACGGAGCACTACAGGACGACAAGATAGGATTTAGCTTTGAGTTTCCTGCCAAAAAGTGGTGGGTAAGATTTCTCTATCTCGATTCAAGAGGCAACATGACAGGTAAGGATGATTTTTCTACAGATTACAATGGAGGTACAATCAACCACACTGTAGAATCCCTAACCGGTATATCCTCTATAGTGGCAATTGTTATGAATCTATCTGACGGTTCACACGATCCAGATGCCCAAGAATTTCAACAGAGCTCATACACCTATACAATAGATTATACTGTAAGACCAACAATTCTATATATTGATCCAGATGTGGGATACACCGGTAATAAAGACCTTTTGGTAAAGATCCTTGGATCTCATTTTGATGTTGATCTGGATTCCGTAGATTTTGGATCAGATGATATTGTTGTTAAAAATTTTGTTAAGGTTTCAAGCTCTGAAATAGATGCCACCATAGATATCCAGCCTGATGCTGCAGAAGGAAAGAGGAATGTTACGGTAACATTCCAAAATGGTATTGTTGCACAGCTATTCGAAGGCTTCCAGGTAAAAAGTATTGCACCTCCATCTGTTGATGAAATAAATCCAGACAGAGGCGAACGTGGGACCTATGGTATGGATATCATTGTAAAAGGAAGTGGTCTATATGAGGAGACAGCTGTAGAATTCTCAGGTGATGGAGTATGGGTAAATTCATCGCAACTACAGGACGATGGCAGTCTTAAGCTTAATATATCAATAGCAGATGATGCCCCTCTGGGGGATAGAGATGTGACCTTTACTAATCCTGATGGTAGTAACTATATCTTCAAAGGTGGTTTTACTGTCCTGGATTATACAAAAGACAATCAGAACAATGTCAACAACGATAGTTCCTTGAGTCGTCAGACATGTAGTTGTATGTTTGGGAACAGTGGTGACAGTATCTTGAGCTCCATGCTTCTTGGTATCTATTTTCTTTTTCTAGTGTATCGAAGATCCGGCATATAGATCTTCGGACCAACAGTAACATTTATTGTGGTATCACCGTATATATTAAATATTTCTCCATCTATAACTATACCACCCGATAATTTTAGATCAACCTGCTGACATAATCGACATATATGCTCTTCTGATGGAGGGATCTCTCCTCTGATGTGCCTTAACAAACTAAATATTGCCTTTTTTGCGCTCATTGTATTGTATAAAAGCCTTATCCCGGATTCTTCTTCACCCACTGATGAAAATGGATTAAACCAGAGTGGCATCTTACTGATGGCAGAGAGTATCAGGACAAGAAAATTATCTCTTTTAAATTCAGATCCATCAACAGAAATTTCTATCTGCTCACTTCGCCAGAATTCTTTTGCATCTTTTGAGGATGAAAAAAAACTCAGGATATCCTTAATTGTTGAATAAAAGGCCTTTATTTTTGTTGGATTTGATCTTGCATAGTATGAATAAATAAAGCGATAGATAATGCCACCAGATAGTACAAAACAGTAAAGAGGAGTTTCTCTATAACTTATCTTGACTTTAAGCACCCTTTTTGAAAGAAGGGCCAACCCTTCAGTTGAATGAATCCTGTTGATAACACATTTTAATATATCTATCGTATCTCCACTGTAACCAATTGCATCAGCCACAATGTTTATTGTACCGCTCTTTAAAGGGAAAATGACAGGCATTTCAGTATCTTCACCAAAATTATTTATATAGGCATTCAGAATAGAAAAAAGAGTGCCATCTCCACCGGCAACACCTATCAAAGAACAGCCAGATTCCACAAGTGATTTTACAAGATCAACCGCAAATTCATCTGATGAGCTTGTCAATATGATTGCATCATCCCCTACAACCCTGTCTATATCTGCTATTGAGAGCCGTCTGTTTCTAAATCTGCCTGAGAATGGGTTAACAATAATACCCAGCCTATGCCCTTTCTGGTATTTTAGAAATCTTTTATCTGTCAAAATATCCTTTGCTTAGGTCTTTTTTTTCAGTTTGTTAATGATGTTATGGATCCTGGCAGGGTCTTTCTCATCTTCGACAATAGCATTATATAACAGTGCCTGAAGATCACATAGATCAAAATATGTCTCTTCATCAACGACAGATATCTCAGAAAACAACTCCTCTTCATGGTCAATTACTGAATGTAGCATTCGATAGACCTTCTCTTCTTCAGGACTAAGAAGATCTTCTGGGATGCTTTCAACAATCGGAACTTTGTACTCTCTATCTTTTTCTTTTATCTTCATCTATTCACC
>CAYSBA010000210.1:0-3347 GCA_964429075.1 uncultured bacterium | reverse complement strand
AACCTCGGTCTGAACGAAGTTACTGTTGAGGGATTAAAACAGGTAACCGGAGATGGTAGATTTGCATATGATGCCTACAGGAGATTTATCCAGATGTTTGCTGATGTGGTATTCGGGATACCAAGAAAGGAATTTGAAACACTCTTAAACATAAAGATTCAAAAATCAAATAAAAATAGTGAAATTGAACTTGATGAAATAGAGCTGAGGGAATTAATTGAGGAGTATATTGGTCTTTTTGAAGAACGGGCAGATATACCCTTTCCAATGGACGTCTACGACCAGCTAAAGGCGGCAGTAGAGGCAGTGTTTAGATCGTGGAACAACGAAAGGGCAATAGTATACAGAAGGGCCAATAATATCCCTGATGATCTTGGTACAGCTGTAAACATCCAGTCTATGGTATTCGGCAACATGGGGAATGATTCAGGTACCGGTGTGGGATTCACACGTAACCCTTCAAATGGCAAAAAGGAGTTTTATGGTGAATTTCTACTCAATGCTCAGGGAGAAGATGTGGTTGCAGGGATAAGGACACCGATGCCGATAAGTAAATTACAGGATCTCATGCCTGAGGTATTCGAGCAGCTTAAGGAGATTACCGACAGACTTGAGAAACACTATAGAGATGTTCAGGACTTTGAGTTTACAATCGAAAGGGGCAAACTATACATGCTGCAGACAAGAAACGGTAAAAGGACAGGAAGGGCCGCGGTAAAGATTGCTGTAGACATGGTAGAAGAGGGACTTATCAGTGAGAAGGAGGCCCTTCTCAGGGTAGAACCCTCTGCGCTGGATCAACTGTTACATCCAGAATTCGTTTTGGAGGAGAAAAAAAGATATAAGGTTGTTGCAGAAGGTCTTGGAGCATCACCAGGTGCTGCAAGTGGAGTGATAGTACTCGATTCTGAGACTGCCATTATGCTGGCAAAACAAAATAAAGATGTAATCCTTGTAAGACCAGAAACTGAGCCTGACGATATAAATGGTATGATTGTATCCAGAGGTATATTGACTGCCACAGGTGGCAACACCTCACACGCCGCAGTGGTAAGTCGTCAGATGGGCAAACCTGCTGTCGTTGGATGCGGAGTTATAGATATAGATCTGGATGAGAGAAAGATCCGGATAAAGAACCTTGAACTTAAGGAGGGTGATTATATATCAATAGATGGCACTACCGGTGAGGTAATGCCGGGCAGGGTGCCGATGCGTCCATCCGAAATAATAAGGGTATTGAATGGAGAGATTTCACCGGATGAATCTGAACAATACCAGTACTTTGCAACCCTGCTCGATTGGGCCGATAAATATAGAAGGCTGGGTATAAGGGCAAATGGAGATAGAAAAACTGATGCAGAACTTGCTGTCAAGTTTGGTGCTGAGGGTATTGGTCTATGCAGGACAGAACACATGTTTTTTGAAAAAGAAAGAATACCTCTATTCAGGGAGTTCATACTAACTAAGGATAGAGAACATAGAGAAAAGCTTCTTAAAAAACTCGAGGAGTTTCAGAGGAAGGATTTTTATGAAATATTTGTTGCTATGGGTGAACGACCTGTGACCATAAGAACCCTCGATCCCCCCCTTCATGAATTTTTACCAAGACTGTCTGAGATCGAAGAGCAACTGAGGGGTAATCCATCTGAACAAAAGCGAAAGGAACTTCTGCTTCTGAAAAGGAGGGTTGAGGAACTTACAGAACAAAATCCAATGCTCGGTCACAGGGGCTGTAGACTTGGGATAAGCAATCCAGAGATCACCCGTATGCAGGCATCAGCCATTTTCAATGCAGCAATAGATGCAAAAGAGGATGGTATTGATGTAAAACCTGAGATCATGATCCCCCTTGTAGGGAGTGAAAAGGAGCTGGAACATCAGAAAAGAGTTGTTGATGAGACAGCTGAAAGAGTCTTTAAAGAGCGTGGAAAAAGGGTAGAATACAGGGTTGGAACAATGATAGAACTTCCAAGGGCATGTATGGTGGCAGATAGGATTGCTGAACATGCAGAGTTTTTTTCCTTTGGGACAAACGATCTGACACAGACAACATTTGGATTCTCTCGTGATGATATTGGAAAATTTATAGGGATCTATCTGGATGAGGGGATACTCAAGAAGAATCCTTTTGCCACCCTCGATACAGATGGAGTAGGACAGCTCATGCAGATCTGTGTCGAAAAGGCAAAATCAAGGCGCAAGGATATAAAACTCGGAATCTGTGGCGAACATGGTGGTGATCCGGACAGCATTGCATTTTGTGATTCAATTGGCCTAAATTATGTATCCTGCTCACCCTTCAGATTGCCTGTAGCAAGACTTGCTGCTGCAAGGAGTGCCATTGAAGCTGAAGGCATTTAATATCATTTTAGTTTCTGTGCTAATATACGGTTGTGTTAATACAGCAGCCCCACTATTCCCAGAAAAGGATTCTATTTTTTATCCAGTTGGGATGGCAGTGGATTCAAACTGGTTATATGTCTGCTCTTCCGACATGGACCTTTCATATAGCTATGGTAATATTGTTGCGATCAACCTAAGCAGTCTTAGGGATGCTGTAAAAGATATTCAGCCGTTTGACTCAATTTCAGATGCAGATCATTATTCTGCACAGGAAGGATACTTTCAGGGGATAGTTTCTAAAGGGGTCTATATAGAACCCTATTGCGGTTCTATGATTGTGAGCGATCAAAACCTCTTTGTTGTTACCCGTTATAGTTCGAGACTTTATAAAATCCCCCTTGTTGACGGTACCCCCCACTGCGAAGATAGTACCTGCGAAAAGAATTCAATAGCGCTTGATTTAAAAAATCCCTTTGGACTTTTTGATATAGAATGTGGATTAAAGAAATGCATCTTCGTAACCCATCTGCTTGGTTATGAGAGTGGGGAATATGGAGGTTTTTCAATCTTTGATCAGGATGATTTATCTTTGATAGAATATAAGTCCTATGATGATGGTTCTTTTTTAACTGGTATCTATATAGACAGTCCCTCTCTTGTACTGCTCGGGGATATCAACCAGCCAAGGCTTCTTGGATCAAGTCCAGAGAGCCTAATTGAAGGGAGGCAGGTCGATCAATTTGAATATCAGGCCACTCAAAAGACATATACTTCTGATAGGGGGAATTATACTGTAGACCTCTTGTATGATAATAAAGAAAAAGAATTATTTGTGCTATCAAGGAGCCCTTCAATGATTAGGGAGTTTGATGTTTTGGTTGATCTTGATGGAAATATAATACTAAATGAGGTAGCAAAAATAGCACTATCTGATGCCCCATCAAAGATGTCTATTTTTGATGATGGCAATATCAAGAATTTAAGAGGGATTGTTAAAGGAGCTC
>CAYSBA010000209.1:628-3362 GCA_964429075.1 uncultured bacterium | reverse complement strand
CACATAGTGCTCAATAAAGAGATTTGATACAAAGGATGGGTGTAAAAGCTCAAATCTGTTGTTAAAAAGTCTATTCAGTAAAGATCCAATCAATGAGAATATCTTAACAGGACTTTCATACAGAGGGATAAACGGCCCTGGTCGCTTTGCGTAGTGGCAGATTAACTCAAGCAGCCTTTTATATGTTACATTTTCTCCACCAAGTATGTAACGCTCGCCCTTTTTACCCTTTTTCATTGCCAGTATATGACCTTTTGCAACATCTTTTACATAGCATACATTTATTCCCCCCCTTTTTGGATAAAAAGGCATCCCCGTCTTTATACATATCTTCACAATTAGATTAGATGCACCAGATGGATCCAATCCCCCAATTATATAACCAGGGTTAACAACAACAACATCAAGGCCTTCTTTTGCATAAGAAAGGGCAATCTTTTCTCCCTCTCTCTTTGTCCTGTGATATGGAAGATGCATCCCTTCAAAATTCCAAACATCATCCTCCTTCCATGGTCTTTCCATACTACCATACCCGACTGCCGCTATGCTGCTCGTATGTACTACCCGCTCAATTCCATGTTTTAATGATGCATGCATCACATTATCAGTACCCTCTACATTCACCTGATACAGTGTCTTCTGTCTGTAAGGTGAAAGACTTATATATCCAGCTACATGATATACAAAATCTGCCCCTTTTATTATCTCCTCTATCTTTTTTCTATCCCTAATATCTACTGAAACCTCATCTAATCGAGATAGATCTATATCTTTTACATATTTAGAAAGAAAAGGGACAACCTTTCGCCTTCTACCAACTGCAAGTATTTTAATGTCTTTTTCTTTCAAAAGTTCAACAAGTAGGTTGATACCAAGAAAACCTGATGCGCCTGTAACTACAACCCTTTTCATCACTACATCAGTGGATCGGGTATTTCATCCTCTTTCTTTCTGCTCTTTTCACGAGAAGAATAGTAGTGTTTTACATATTCTACGAGACTGTCAATGTATCTGTCAAACCTCGGAAACTCCACACCAGAGCCTTGAAGAAAAGAGAGTGTATTTACACAGTTGTAGATTGCATTGTGATCTATATAGTCTATAACCTTTTTGTGAACCTTAAACCAGGAGCCTACAAGAGGTAGATTTGGCAATAGAGAGATTATCTTATGTGCCATGGTAAAATGTGGTATTGGCTTCAATGATTTCTTTGCAACAAGTTCATATACCTTCCTAAATGAGGGTGGATTTGGATCAACTATGTGAAAGGTCTTACCGATAGCGTTGTTTTTTAGTGAGATATAGTATACTGTATCTACAACAAAGTTTATGGGAACTACATTTAATGGAGCATTTCCACTCCCAGGTAACGGCAATGGAACAGCTATAGGTGACGTTACAAGAAGAACTGCAAAATAGTAAATACTCCTGAATCGCTCGAGTTCTCGTGTTTTTGCATCACCTATTA
This sequence comes from uncultured bacterium, assembly GCA_964429075.1. Lineage (GTDB taxonomy): Bacteria > CAYSBA01 > CAYSBA01 > CAYSBA01 > CAYSBA01 > CAYSBA01. Next base: position 1,894 of record CAYSBA010000209.1, on the reverse strand, counting down.
CTATAGATGGTCTGAAGATTATAAAAGGTACTCTGTTACCATAGGTATGAACGACCTTTTCTGCCTCAAACTTTGTATACTCATAGAAATTCCTGAATTTCTGACCAAGATCAAGCTCATCTTCGCATATAACTCCTGTCCTCGTACCTGAGACATGACAGGTGCTAAAATGATTAAAGACCCTCAGTCTTTTCATCTCAGTTGCAAATTGTAAAAGATTTTCCGTCCCTGTAACATTTACCTTCCACATATATTCTTTAGATACTCCAAGATAGTAGATAGCTGCAAGGTGATAGATGTCTGTAACTCTTTCTAATAGCTCATCACACTCTTTGCCAGATAGTCCAAGGTCTATCTTGATAATGTCACCAGAAAATATTTTAACCCTCTTTTTCCCATCCTTTAATTTGGAAATCTCTCGTCTTGCTCTGTTGAGAAGGCTTTCAAGTACAATAAGGTAGACTGTGGTCTGCGGTTCCTCGTATATTATCTTTTCGAGGAGTTTTTGACTGATAAATCCGGGATAACCTGTTATTAATACATTTCTCTTTTTTCCCATGTTTTACTAATGTTAAAATGGAATCTCATCGTCCTCTGGTATAGACTCGTCTATATAATCTGGGACAGACTCCAGAGGTTCATCTTTTGGTTGTTGTGCAACCTGATCATTGTTAAAGCGTGAGCCTAAAAACATAACTCTATCTGCAAGTATCTCTGTTGTGTATCTGATTTGACCACTTCTATCTTCCCACTTTCTTGTCCTCAACCTTCCCTCTACAAAGACCTGTCTCCCCTTTGTAAGATATCTGTTACAGAATTCTGCTTGCTTTCCAAAAACTGAGATCCTGTGCCATTCTGTTATCTCTTTTTGTTCACCATCTGGTGACTTCTCAACATGGGTAGTGGCAACACTGAGGTTAACAACCGGTGTACCACTTTTGGTATAACGTAATTCTGGATCCCTTCCAAGATTACCGATAATCAAAACTTTGTTAAGACCTCTTGACATGATATACTCCTTTTTCCCTATTTTTTATCACTTGATAAACTAACCGGCACATCGAGTGAACCAAGTTTGGGCATTGCACCCTGACCAATCTCCATGATCTCAAAAACAAAATTGTTTGTATATTTTGTTGTCCTATCTTCGTTATCCTGTTCGTACTTGCTTTTTACAGAATATCTTACAATCCCACCAGGTACTTTGTCTGAAAGATACCAGTTTATTTCATGGTTACCATCCATTGATGCTATCCTTATATGGGC
>CAYSBA010000209.1:0-618 GCA_964429075.1 uncultured bacterium | reverse complement strand
CTTTATAACTGTATCGCCTACAAAATTTGTCTTTATCACCTTTTTACTATCTTCATACTTTGGTGGGGTGTAATTAAATTGCCTCAAATCAACTGTTACAACACTTGTATTGGGTAGTTTGCCTCTTAGATAAAGCAGCTTTGTTCTGTGTTCTGTAAAAAGACCTTCATATATAATCTCCTTGTTATCCTCTTTAGAATAAAAGGAAACACGCCACCATTCGCCTCCATCTTTTGTCTTTTTCAAAAAAGCCTTTTCAAGATATGCAGTTTGAGCTTCGCCGTTTTCATCATGCATCATCCGCCATTTTGTATACTGACCTTCTTTATAATTATCGTAACCAACCCATACACCCCATACATTAAATGCATAGGTGAAGAGGATCGTTGCATACATCTGAATCATCATAGGCATCATTTGAACAGCCATCATCTCACCAAACATCTGAGCACCAAAAAGATCAAAACTGCTGCCCTCTTCATGCCCGGTCTCACCAGAAGAAACCTCCTCCTGAGAAGAACTCTCACCGTTTGGTGCATTTATATTGATATTTAAAGATGGCGAAGGTATGGAGGGAAGAGAACATGACACTATAAATAAATAGCAGACAATCAAAAC
>CAYSBA010000208.1:0-3362 GCA_964429075.1 uncultured bacterium | reverse complement strand
AAAAAAGGATGAAGGAGGCTGCAGCATGTTTAACTGGTGTACACGATTTTAGATCATTTATGGCTTCTGGTGCAGATCCAAAAAAAAAGACTGTCCTGGAACTTACATCAATTAAGATTACAAAGGAAAATTATCAGATTGTATTTGATATATATGGAAGGGCCTTCTTGAAACAGATGGTAAGAAACATTGTTGGTACACTTGTGGATATCGGGCGTGGCAACATTGAACCAGAAGAGATGAAATTAATCTTAGATGCAAAAGATAGACGTATGGCAGGTACATGTGCACCTGCAAAAGGGCTATGTCTTATTAAGGTTGACTTTTGAACATTGTAAGAGACATATCACGAGCCTTTTTCTTTTCTACCCTTGCAATCCTTTTTGGGACTGTCCCAGCAAAATTTATAATCACAGGTAGTGTATGGTCTTATCTTATTTCTTTAGATCTTAACAGGAGCTTTAAATTATTCCTGCTCATGTTTACAGAGGAATTTGCCTATTTGCCTGCTGTCTTGATCTTCTATTTACTTTTTCATCTTTTATCTCAAGATGAATCCCCAGTATGGAATATCTTTCTATACCTTCTTTTCTTCTATACCCTTAAGATTGCCATTGCACTATCACTCGGTATAATTCAGGGTAAAAGCTGGTTTCTGGCATCACTATCGGCCTCTTTTATATTTTTTATCCTGCTATATCTTTTTCACTTCCTTTTAGACAAAAAACAAAAGAGACAAGAAATAAAACATCAAGATGAAAATAGTTGAAATCTTTAGATTACTAAGCCTGCTATACGCTTTTTATCTATGGATAAGCATTCTTAGCAGACACGAGCCGTTAATATATAGCTGGGTTGTTGGCATGATTTTATCGATACCTGTTTTATTCAGTTCAGCAATAAACCTGCCTTTATGCCTTGGCCTCCATATACTTATAGTTGGATTGCCTGTGCTCCTTAAGGCAATAGACAAAAATGATTTCTTTTTCATCATGCCCTTGAGTCTTTCAATGGGCTGGCCAGAAATACTGACCTTTTTGGGAGCATCTGCTGTATCCTTTTTTCTGTTGGGTTTGTTTGCTGTCCTTTTTCAAAACAAAGAAAGATGGTTTTTCAAACGAGATGGTAAAAGAAGGACTATACCAATTTCATGGGCCTTTGCCACCTCATATATAATTGTGCAGATAGGATTTATATTAAGTGAACCTTAGCGTTTTTTACCTTTCCATATTCCAGAGATATCGCCGGTGAATACAACATTACAATCTCCCTCAAGACCTTTACCCTGTGCTCTGCATTCTGGCTCAAATCCATTCTGCATAACACAGCTCTGATCATATCCGATGAGATCTGTTGCCGGTGGTCTTGGCAGATTTGTGTTGGTATCGATGATAGTGGCTTCCTGTTTGAACTCAAATACAGTCCATCCAACCCCAATCCCAGCGAGCTGATTCATAATCTGATTCGCCACCTGCTGAAGTGCTGCCTGACATGCCTGATAGATGCCCGGTACTCCTCCACACCACCCTATATTACACGCTATGCTGTCTACCTGGTTCTGGACCTCTTGACAATCAATCACATGTGTCATCATATCTGCAAGATCGTTGTACCCTGTTGTAATTCTGATAACGAGGTTTACTACATAGGATACAAGTTGATACATCTTTATCTTGACCCTTCTATTATCGACAATAAAATTGCTTCTGTTTTCAATCCGGCCATCAAAGGGTAAAACCTCAACCTCAACGGTGTTGGCACCTGTAGCTATGTCAAGCTCTGCACATGAAGGATAATTTGGATCCAGCCTGCCCTGCGGGCATTGTTCTATCCAGTAGACTATAATATGCTCCCAGTCCTCTTCACAGTGTACAACATCTGGGGGATTCATATGCCATACTTCCATAGTTCCTCGAGCTGTCATTACCTGAAAGAGGTTAACAATATTATCGAGTACATGTACCACTTCTGGCACCCAGGGCGGGATATAATTCTGTATAAAACTCTGAACTGCTTGTTCTATAAGAGATCCAATAAAGGGAATTGAACTGAAATCAAAACTACCCATTAATATCTGATCGAGGATATTGAGTGGCTCACCAAGATTCGAAAGACCAAGAGGCAGGGCATCCGTCAGATCGATTTTATATGCAGTATCCCACAGACCCTCAAGATCTGGGATTATATCCTGTTGTGGTATGGGTTCACAAGAATTGGCAATGCATCTATCACCAATTGGGCAGTGCGAATCCTCATAACAATCCACACATATACCGGAGATCGGACCATCCCCTGCTGCTATCATACAGACCTGACCACCCTGACAGTCAGGATCAGAGGTACACTGATTGTCACCACTTAGCTTGCATATCCCCTTAATGCACATACTGTTTGCAGGACAGTCTGAATCTTCATAACATTGATATTCATTGCTAACCTGTCTGCAGTAACCAGCTACACACAACCAGCCGTTAGGACATTCTGAATCCTGCGTACAGGTATCGTGTACATCCTGTTGAAAACAGTTGCCATCTATACACTGATAACCAACCCCACAATCATGATCGGTCTGGCAGCAGGCATCGCCACCACAGCTCCCAGGTTCATAGACCTTTATTTCAAAGTACTGTGATTCCACACCATCAACAGATACCTCAACAGTATAATTTGCAGGCTCTGTACCTGCGAAGAATGTGGTGGTACCAACCCCCTGCAAATCTGTGGTAACAGTCTGAGGATCTGTGGAGGCTCCACCTGGATTTACAATATTATCTGGTATCTTGAAGGTCATATCAACACCACTTACAGGAATGCCTGTATCTGTCTCAAATATTCTTGCCTGAAGTGTTATATTCTGATTTATGTATGCACTCCGCAGGGAGGAGCCAACTATCTGAAGGGTCCATGTTATTGGTGTAGATACAACTGTTACTGCAACTGGATCCACACCCTCAACCTCTATTTTGACCGTAAATGTAGCGGGCTCATCGCCTGTATAAAGTACACCGGTTGCAACTCCACTTGCATCACTTAAGACCGTTTCGGATTCCATATAGGCACCCTGAGGTGCCTGTATCAAGCTGAAATGTACCGGCACAAATTCAAGAATACCAACCTGTTCTGCCAGGACAAGTACAACAATATCCTCCTTTTTTTGTGGGTGGGTATAGATTGTATTTGGAGATACAAGGGTAAGTCCTGTGGGTTTTACCACATGTTGATTGTTGTTGTTATTACCTTCATCATTTTTTTTCTGAGGTTTTTTACCACAGCTATAAAAAGAAACCAGAATAGAAAATACAATCAATGTGATTAGGTTTCTTGACATAAAGGGCCCTTTCATAATGTCCTCTTATTAGAAT
>CAYSBA010000207.1:0-3378 GCA_964429075.1 uncultured bacterium | reverse complement strand
TTATAAATGTATACTCTAATTAATCTTTTTTATATAGTAATAAAATCTACCTTCCTTTTCTTCCATACCAAGAAATTCATGACCGCTTATGTTACACCAAGAGGGGATATCCTGTTTTGAACCAGGATCGTCAGCAACAACAAGCAGGATCTCTCCTTTTTTCATCTTTTCAAGTTCTATCCTGGTTTTTACAACCGGCATTGGGCACGAAAGCCCGATACAATCCACTCGCCTATCTATTTCATATGAATAGTGTGACATCTGAGTCTGTTGCCTCCTTTAAAAAGGTTGCAGCACCAACAATGTCTTTCACATCATCTCTTAGATCTTCCCTTTCAATCCCCATGACCTGACAGGAGGTTGAACAGGCATAAAATTTTACACCAAGCTCTATAGCCATGTCGTACAATTCAGAAACAGATGGGGTCTTTTTTGATTTCATGATCTTTTTCATCATGGATCTGCCTATGCCCACCATATTCATCTTACTTAGTGGTAGGGTCTCCTTGTTACCTGGATTCATAAACTCTAGCATCTTTAACATAAGATTCTTACCTCGGAAGCGTTTGCCCTTTTTTAATAGAGAAAGACCCCAGAAGGTGCAAAAAACACCAACCTCCATGCCTGATGATGCAGCAGTTGTAGCAAGGATCAGGGTAGCAATAGCCTTATCATAATCTCCACTGAAAAAGATAATAGAAAGTCTCTGTTTTTTACCTTCCATCTTTTACTCATTCAAGATAATATTTTATAATATCTATTTGGTGTTTTGTAAAGTGGGTAAGATAGACCAATGATATCCACAATCTTCAACATCAATACTTGCTTGACAATTTTTAATATAACTACCTTATTAGTTAAATTCATTAGAAAAGTAGCATTTGTTGAAATATAGATTTTTTAAATCTTTTAGATCCATTACAAATCTATTTTTAATCTCTATCTTATCCTTAGTTGTTACACCTATATGAGTAAATGGAGTATCTGTTTCTGATAGAAATGCTTCAAAATCAGCTCTTTTTTCATTATCTACAGTTACTACGAATCTTCCACTGTCTTCTGAAAAGCAAAAGGCAAAATCATCCAGCTCGTCAGGAATCTCTATTGAAAAACCAACATTTGCTTCTGAAAAGAGTGCACATTCAGTAAGCGCAACAAGGAGACCTCCTTCAGAAACATCATGTATTGAACGCAAAAGCCCTCTTTCGTTTAGATTATAAATACTCTTTAAAACCAGTAACTCCAGCTGTGGTTCAAATTCAGGGAATCTACCATACTCTTCACCAAAAAAATGTCGAGTGAATGCAGAAAGAGATAGACTCTTTGATTCAGTACCTACAAGATATATATGATGCCCTTTGTCACAGAATCCTATTTTCTTTATATGATCCCTATCTTTTATAATCCCTACCATGGCAACAACAGGAGTCGGTTTTATTCCCTTTCCTTCTGTCTCATTGTAGAAACTGACATTGCCGCTTACTACAGGGATGTCAAGGATCCTGCACGCATCAGCAATCCCTTCTACTGCCTCTTTAAACTGATACATTACATCTTTTCTCTCAGGATTTGCAAAGTTGAGACAATCGCTTACCCCAACTGGCCACCCTCCAGATGATACTATATTTCTTGCAGCTTCAAAGACTGCCATCATTGCCCCTCTTTTGGGTTCACGATCAACGAGAAAGGAATCGCAGTCCAGCGTCATTGCAAGGAAGCAGTTAGCTTCTCTTATCCACACAACCGAAGCATCGCAGTGGGGAGTAACAACTGATGATATCTGGACCATATGATCGTACTGTTCCCATATCCATGCCTTATATGAAAGATCTGCCGAGGTAATAAGCTCAACAAGTGAATCTTTTAACCCAATTGAATCTGTTGGTGGAACAGGTAATATTGATATATTAGCAGGTTTTTCATATGGTCTTTCATAGATGGGAGCATCCTCTACTACAAGATCCACAGGCAAATCAAAGACTTTCCTGTTTTCCATGATGCCAGCTATTCTTTTATTTTCACATACTTCCCCTATCACTACTCCATCTATCTCCCATCTGTTGAGTATTTCAAAAACCTTTGCCTTTTTATCCGGTTCAATTATCAACAGCATTCGTTCCTGGCTCTCTGAAAGCATCAATTCGTATGGACCAAGGTCGCTCTGTCTGACAGGGATACGATCTAAATAAAGGATCATACCGGTATTGCTTCTGTTTGCCATCTCAAAGGATGAGCTGCTCAATCCGGCTGCTCCCATATCCTGTATCCCCACCACGAGTCCTTTTTGAATCAGTTCGAGACATGCCTCGAGTAAAAGCTTTTCAGTAAAGGGATCACCTACCTGCACTGCCGGCCTTTTTGATTCTGTCTCAGTAGAGAATTCCTCAGATGCCATTGTGGCACCATGTATACCATCTTTCCCGGTCTTAGAACCGATATACACAACAAGGTTTCCGGGCCTCCCTGTCGTCCCACGCTTTAAGTCTTTTATCTTTGCAATGCCAAGCGTAAATGCATTGACAAGACAGTTATTTTCGTAGCTTTTATCAAATTTACACTCTCCACCAACAGTAGGGACACCGACACAGTTCCCATAATCTCCGATCCCCTTTACAACACCTGAGATCAGGAACTTTGTCTTTTCGCTTTGTGGGTTTCCAAACCTGAGAGAGTTAAGGTTGGCAACAGGTCTTGCTCCCATAGTAAAGATGTCTCTTAGTATACCACCCACCCCTGTTGCTGCACCCTGATATGGTTCAATGTATGATGGATGGTTGTGGCTTTCTATCTTGAAGACTGCACAATAACCGCCACCAATGTCTATGGCACCGGCGTTCTCACCCGGTCCCTGGATAACACGATCACCTTCTGTAGGAAACTTTTTGAGATGTATCCTGGAACTCTTATAACTGCAGTGCTCACTCCAGAGAGCGGAAAGGATGCCGAGCTCAGTGTAGTTCGGCTTCCTTTTTAGTCTTTTTATGATTATATCAAATTCTTCTTCCGTAAGGCCCATCTCAATAGCATCCTTTAAGGTCGCTTCTTTGAGCTGTGACTCTTTTAATTTTGGTCTTTTATTTAGATCTCCTTTAGCCATTTTCGTATCGATTGAAGGATATATATCCCATCCTCTGAACCAAGCAAAGAATCGATAGCCCTCTCGGGATGGGGCATCATTCCAAGACAATTTTTAGTTTTGTTAAAGACACCTGCAATATTTTCTAAAGATCCGTTGGGATTATAATCATCGCTTACATCTCCATACTGGTTGCAGTACCTGAATGCAATCTGACCATTTTTCTTCATTTTTAAAAGGGTGTTATCATCCACATAGTACCTACCTTCTCCATGAGCAATAGGTATCTTTAGTACCCTCGA
>CAYSBA010000206.1:0-3393 GCA_964429075.1 uncultured bacterium | reverse complement strand
CTGCTGAGGCGGGAACAATTTTGGATGAAAGGGTGGATCCAAGGGATATAGTTTCGATACTGATCGACCTTGCAGCACGAGGGTATATAACAATAATGGAGACCGAGAATAAAAGAGCTTTAATTAACAAAAAGGATTACGCATTGATCTTAGAAAAGAAGGATTTTATGGATGATAAGAATCTCAAAGATTATGAAAAATCTCTACTTTCCGGCATCTTTTATTTAAATTTGCTCGATCTGGCAAAAATAGGTAGGTCTTCAAAAAAGATCACTGCGGATCAGATTAGCAATATGGTTTATCTTTCTGAACTAAAGGGTAAACTATATACAACTGCAGAGGGTATCAAAAATACAATTTACGAAAAGCTTACAAAAAGATTATTCTTTCGGGGTAATCCGAGGGTAATAAGAGATACCTTTAGGGGATTCGGCGTATTACTACTTGGTGCTGGAATTTTTGCACTCCTGTGGGGACTTTATCAAAGTGCCTTCTCTCTTTCAATAAGCGGTGTTATGCTGTTACTGTTCTCACCACTTGCGCCATCAAGGACAAAAAAGGGTTCAAAACTCCTTACTGACATACTCGGTTTTTATGAGTTCTTGAAAAGGGTAGAGGCTGATAGACTAAAACGATTTATCGAAGAAGATCCAGACTACATCGATAAGATACTTCCCTATGCAGTTGCTTTTGGACTGCTCGATAGATGGTCAAAGATAGCCAAGGATCTTTCGATTGATGCGCCATCCTGGTTTAAGACAGATAGGGATGCGCCAATTACTTTTTTACAATTTCATTATGGTATTTCTTCTATGTCAGGACTTATGTCTCATATAATGTTTACGGCGCCAAGATCTATGGGTAATAACTTTCTGAGCGGTGGAATATCCGGTGGAGGATCTATTGGAGGACTTGGAGGATTTAGTGGTGGTGGAGGTGGCGGCTCATGGTAATCGCCTCTTGACTAATTCAATGACAATTATTATATATGTAATATGCCAATATTTGAATACATATGTAATTCATGTGGAAAACGCTTTGAGGAGCTGATAATCTCCTCGACAGAAGATCCAGACAGTGTGGTTTGTAAACACTGCGGGGAAAAGGATACAAAAAGGGTTATGTCCACATTCTCAGCAGTTAGCAAATCTGACGGTATCACAAGCTCTATCACAAACTCTGGTTCATCCTGTACAACATGCTCGACACCCACCTCCTGTACAACCTGCGGGATCTAAATCAGTAAGAATAGCTATCCACAAGTACCCCGGCAGCGTTATATAAAAATGCGCTGTCTGAATCGTTGTTCCATACAGACTGGGTATTCCAGTATATGTCGGTGGATGTATCCGATCCGTTGCCTGTATGGAGATGTAAAATCCATCCATCAGGTAGGCTGATATTACCAAACCTATAACGCCTTCCAGAGAGGTCGTCTATAAACCAGTCATAGATATTTACTGCACCTATTGCCTGAAAAGTAACAATTTCTGCTATAGGGTCTATAGATAGAATCTTTAGACTACCATTCAGGGTATCTCTTTCAAGGGTTGAACAATCAAGTATCAAGTTTGATGGGTATATAAGAAGCTCAATATCTCCCTCTTGATCAGTCCTACAAATTCCACTACCAATATCCTTGTACGCATTTAATGCCTCATGGGTTGGATGACCGTAGAGGTTTGGACCAACTGAAACGATAGTATAATCTGGAGCAACCTTCTGGACAAAATTTAATGATACATCTTTTGTCCCGTGATGTGGTGCTTCTAAGACATTGGATTTCAATGATGATCCATAATCATTTACAAGATCGTCTCCCTCAGTTTCATCTATATCAGCTGGTAGAAGTACAGAATAGGCATCTTGTGATACTTTTAAAACAACAGAATTTGGATTGGTGGCACTATAGCCATCAAAGGAATTTAAAACCCAAACCTTACTATTTCCGTAATTAAAGATATCGTCCTGCTGTAGCACTCTAATAGGTATATTTTTATTTTGAACAACCGACATCATGTTGTTAAAGGCCTGTGTCTGTGAAGAATCCTCATTGTACCAGAATTCATCCACATTCAATGAATCCATCACCTCGTCTAATCCACCAATATGATCTTCATCAGGATGGGTTGCAACTACAACATCAAGGCTAAAGACACCCTGACCTGCCATAAATGGTACAACTTTCAGCCTCCCTACGCCTTCACGACCTCCATCCACAAGCATTCTTGTACCATCTGGATACACCAGTAGTGTAGAATTACCCTCGCCAACATCTATAAAGAATACTTTTAAGGAATCAATACAGGCACCCTGGGTGCAGATCTGATTATAGCTACATGATACAGGACTACCCCACATGTAACATCCATCTATGTCAACACAACTTACAACACTATTATCAACACATTTTGTCTCTCCAGGATTACACTCATCATTGCACACACAGGTTCCATCCAGACATGAGCGGAAAGGACCACAATCTACTGGGGTGCTCCATTCAAGGCAGCCATCCTGATCAAAATCTCCGCAGATCTTAAATTTATTTTGAGTATCACAAATACTCTGACCAATATCACATTCAGACTGGCATGTAGATTGTGCATCTGTACAATATCCGCCATCACACATACTGTTGGTGGGGCATAAAATAGGACTACCCCATTCATTGCAACCATTACCATCAAAATCACCACAAATATGGAATGAAGATTCATCAATACATTCCGTCTGACCTGGGTTACAGACCGATTGACATGAGCTTGATTGCTCACCACATCTACCGTCATTACACTCTGAATTGACCGGACATGGGATCGGATCACTCCATTCGAGACAGCCGTCCTGATCCACATCTGCACACAATTTAAGTGCATTGGCTCCAGAACATACGACCTGATCTGCAGTACTGCATTCGTCGCTACAAGTGGGATTTACAGGTATACAGTCACCTTTTGAACATTCTGTATCACCTGAGCAGGTTGTTAACCTCTTCCACTCACCACAACCATCTTGATCCCAGTCTCCACAGACCATTATATCGTTGTTATCACACTTTTTTTCAGAGGGTGTACAGTTGTTATTGCATTGGGGTTGAGGTACTACACACACTCCATTACTGCATTCCAACCCATCATCACACTTAAATATCTTATCGCTCCATACAGGGCAACCCATAGAGTCGTACCAGCATACCCTGTAACCATCTTCATCACACATCCTGCTTCCAACAACACATTCAGGTTCACAGTTGTAGCTATCAGGTATACATCTGCCCAGGCTGCAGGTGGTACTTTCAGGGCAGCTATAGACCACATCGCTCCACTCTGAACATCCCTCTTTATTATACCAGCATACTCTGAAACCGTCTTTGTCGCACAGAACATCACCGAT
>CAYSBA010000205.1:0-3413 GCA_964429075.1 uncultured bacterium | reverse complement strand
TCTTTTATCAGGCCAGAGACGATTTCTCTTTTTCTCTTCTCTTTTATTTCTTGGATTTTCTTGTATGCATCTGTATCTTTTGGTATCAGAGAGAAGATAACCTCTGCCTCCTTATCCTTGCCTTCCTCTAAAAAAGCCTCAGCTTTTTTTAGCTTCTCTTGGGCATCAAGTTCCTTTCTCACTGTATCGAGATATATCTTATATTTCTTGTTGCCAGGAGAAAGGGTAAGTAGTTGAACAAATTTTAACTCCGCATCCTTCCACCTCTTTTCTTTGAAGGCCTTAACACCATCAATAAAGATATTATTTATATCTACAGCACTACCACCGCCTGTATGGGGCTTACCAGATACTGCCTGAAGTGTCTTTCTCTTTTTCCCACCAACAACTACAAGGATCATCATCAATAACAATATTCCAAAGGCAGAACCATAAAGGATTAGTCTCTTTTTATTCGTCTTGCTCTTTTTTGAAGCATCCTGAACAACCACATCCTGATGTTGCATCTTTTGACCGAGTACTGATCTCAATGCCTTTTTTACGGTTGTACTCTTAACACCATCCCGTCCCTTGCCAGTAAAAACGAACTTTGTATTTCCTATTGAGATTTCATCACCATCAGAAAGTGATATCTCTTTAATCGGAGCACCATTAACTAAGGTTCCATTAGCACTACCAAGATCCTTTAAGATAAAGGATTCCCCATCATAGATAAGCTCTGCATGTCTGCGCGAAGCACCAATATCCTCTATCACAATGTCACAATCTGCCTTTCTACCGATCACATAGTTTCTTGGTAAAAGACTGAACTCCTCTCCCTCATTTGCACCGTATGTGATTTTGAGCATGCCAACAGGTCTTTTTTGAACTGTTGGTCCAACTACTGTCTTTTCATCAGATACAGACGATATGGCCCCAACTCTTGTCTTTTCATCGCTTAAAGGAGTGTAACCGGCCTCTCCTCTCTTTCTTACCTGTCCCGATGCATCTGCCTCTGGCATTAGTTCTGCTGCTGTAAATCTTCCCGGTCTTTTACTTACCCGTGCAACATCCTCTTCTTTATCATCTATAAATGGTATTTCAGGGTCTGTCTTATCTTCGTCGAATTGAGTTTCTGTCTTTTTTTTTATCTTCCTTCTTACTGATGGACCCGGTACCTTGACCTCTTCTATCAAGGTCTTATCTTCATCATCTGCCATGTTATCCTTCTTCTTTACCATTTTCCCTCAAACATCACTCTATTGTTAAAAAACACTTTACTATAAACAGTGGGCTAATGCAAATATTTAGCATTTCCTTATATCATCGATTCTATATATTCCTCGATTGCCCTGATAACATCTTCTGGTAATTTTATAAACTTTACACCCATGCCAATAGACTCATCATCCTTTTTGATATTAACAACTTTACCAACTACAATCATCTCCTTGTCCATATTTGGTAGCTTAAATTTTAGGTTTAATTCGGTACCAACAGGATGGGGTATGGTCTGTTTAAAGGATATGCCACCAAGACTTATATCTTCTGTCCTGTAGAAATATACCGTATCCTCTCCTATCTCTTCAACCCATATGTCAAGAGGAACTCTCCTTGAAAGCCTCCTTTCATCCTTTTCCATTTCTTCCTCCTCACAACATTTACCTTGGCGGGCGATACAGGATTCGAACCTGTGACCTTTGGCTCCGGAGGCCAACGCTCTATCCAGCTGAGCTAATCGCCCTTTGTTGTATTAATAAAATAATGCGATTTATGCAAATAGTGAATAGGGTTACCATCTGGCCCTGATTCCGGTAGAGACGATATTCATATTTGCCTTATAGTCTCCGTTGTTTATAGGGATTGAGTTTCCTCCAAAACCACCAAGCACATTCACCGCTGGAGCAACATTTTCCATCTTTGAGTCTCTGAGGTAGACATCCTGATACTGAATCCTTGTGTAAGACAAAAGCCATTCGAGCTTTTCAGAAGAGAGGGAGAAACCAAAGGAAAAAGTATACTTATTTGAATCCATAGCATCTATACCGAGGTATTGTGGTGGTATGGCACTCGTTTCGTAGGAACCGCCTGCCCTGATAACAAAACTCTTTGCGATTGGCTGCAATATATCACCAAAGTCATATGAAAGACCAATTCTATATGAATCTGAATCTTTCCAGTGTTTTGGAACAGTAATATCATCTATTGTTGCATCGATACCAAGTTCCTGTTTTAGATTGTTGGGTTCAATATCTATTACATACTCTTTTATACTTGACCACGCCTCTTTTACATAATCAAATTCAACAAGTAATCTATCTATTCCACTGTATGCAAGACCTAATCTGAAAATGTAAGGAAGTGTGTTGTTTAAATAGACCTTCTTTTTAATCTGGTCCTTTCCAAGAGCATCTATCAAAGGTTCTGGCAGATTGACTGTCAGACTACCATCCATCTTTGCGCTTGTTGGGAATCGGTATGATAGAGCAAATCTGAGGTCACCTGGCAAAAGGGCAATAAGGCCAATTGAACCTGATGGAGAAAAGTAATCTGCCACATCCAGCACAACCTTTGCATCATATTTGTAGTATTTTTCTGGGTTCTGTGGATCAAAAGGCTTGCTTGAGAGATTGATATATTGATCTGCTCCACTTCTTGTATCGGTATATCCAAAAGAAAATCCAAGTATCAACATATCAACAGGTCTGTAGGCAACAGCTGCTTCAAGAAATGTTTGGTAAATCCTCGATTCAAGTGAACTATATCTTCCAGGCATTGGCTCTACATCATTTCCATAAAAAGAGGTCTTGTGGATGCCGGGCACGCCCCAGAATGATAGAGCGCTTGTAAAATTTTTTAATCCAAAATCGTACGTTACTGCAATAACAGGAACGGGGTAGGTCCACGCCTTATTTTCTATTGGTTCAGATGGATCTTGATAGGTACCATCAGGAAGATATTGTACTTCCGTGTACTTCAGGTTGTAATCAAGGTATGAAATATCCAAAGTTAGTTTTAGTCCACTGGCTGTACCTATACCTGCAGGATTATACCAGAGTGAGGCGCCATCGTTTAGCGTTGCTGATACCGCACCACCCATTGATGTTGCAACAACACCCAGATCGTTGTAATGATATCCAGCAGCCTCTGTTTTTGAGACAAAAAAGATCGCTGTAAAAATTATGCTACACAAAAACAACAGTCTATTTCCTTTCATCTCTTTTTCCCCTTGGAAGGATAAAGTATTTTACCTCTCTGTTATAAAGATAAAGATTAACACCATCACTCTTTCTGTCTGGTCTTTTATTCATAAAATGTACGGCCTTTATAGACGGAAGATTTATGATCCATATCAATTTTACTCCCTTCTTTATTAAGTAGTGTTTTTTGAAAAAGCTAAGGGTCCTTCTGAAGTCTTCTGGTGATAGATATCT
>CAYSBA010000204.1:0-3425 GCA_964429075.1 uncultured bacterium | reverse complement strand
TGTAGTTTGTGTGTAAAATTATAGAGATGCATGCTATTGAAATTTGACTTTTAGTTCAATAAAACTATATTATTACAACCATGAAGAGACTTTTCTTGGTTCTATTTTTGGTCCTGATCTATATTTCCTGTGGTCAAACCGGTGGTTGTGGAGGGTGTGTAGAGCCACCTGAGTCAGATTTTCAGGATAGTATGCGAATAAAACATGGTGGTCTGATTAGAATCACACCTGCTGGCATTGATTTTTTAAACAACAATCTATCTTATCTAATTTCTGCATTTACAGGTGGCGGGGATGTGATCCATATAGATGTGCCTCCTTCACAGGTTCAACAGGGATGTGTACCCTATTTGGGGTGCGTTATCGATGCCACTGTTTGTGAAAATACATGTCCAATTGATGCGAGGATAGTCGATCAAAGTCTTTCACTCCAGGCACCCAATCATATTTCAATAAATCTTACACTTGATATAATCTCTGGAGTTATTACATTACGAGGTACCCCTGACTGTGATATCGATCTTGCTGGTATAGATTCGACACCTCTTGAGGTGGGTCTTGATCTTCGAATAGATTCTGAGGTTTCGTGGCTTGGGTATACTGTACATATGAACTGGCAACTTTCTCCGGATAATATTCAGCTGAGCCAGGGCCTGTGTGGTAATATTGAGAATATTGATATCCTTAAGACACTCCTTGTAGAGGCCATACAGAGCAATCTTGTTATGGGCAATCAAATCCAGAGTGCTATAGATCAGGCCAGATGTCTATCCTGTAATGCCTTTTCTTATGGCTGTCCCTATCAAACAACCTGCACAGATAATTATTGCCAGGGAGATTCAGACTGTGTACCCTCTCCTTCTGGTATTCTTGGCCTTGTTGATACAACGAACATAAATGGTAACGACATCTTTAATTCAAAAGTTCAACCTCTTTTTTTACATATTATAGCTGGTGACAGAAATGATCACCAGCAGGAGGCATTTGTAAGGGCTGATGGTCTTGATCTTCCACTTCTGACAGGTTCCTATTCTGAAAGGATATCTCATTGCGCCGGGCCAATACCGATGCATCAGAGGGAGGCTCCAATCCTGCCAGATATACCGGATCAATTTAACAGCCAAAACTTTCATGCAGGAGTTTTTTTGTCCAGACAATTTTTTGAAGAGCTTATATGGTCCTTAGAGACAGGAGGATTTTTATGCATAGATATGGGCTCTGATTCAGTATCTATTTTAAATAGCAGCACCCTGTCCACAATAGCACCCTCTATCGAAAGACTTACACATTCTCAGAATGTTCCTGCCCTTTTGCGAATAAGACCCACAAAGGCAGCAACTGTTAATATAAATCAGCAGCAGATAGAGGAGACAGACGATGGGTATATACTTAATACCCCGGCTCTCTCAATAACAATACCTGATCTTGCAGTTGATGTATATATCGTGATTGAAGAGAGGATTTTAAGAGTTATGACCGTTCTCTTTGATGCCAGATTAGACATCGGTCTTATTATAACTGAAGATAACAATGGGGTCAGGCAGATACTGCCTCTTTTTAAAGACAGGGGAATCGTTGCAAGCAATATCAGGGTTATAAATAGTGAGCTTCTCTCAGAAGATCCACAGGAACTGGCTGATGGCTTTGGTTCATTTATTGATATGGCTCTTGATATGTTACCGATAACTGGACTACAACCCATTT
The DNA here is from genome assembly GCA_964429075.1 of uncultured bacterium. GTDB lineage: Bacteria > CAYSBA01 > CAYSBA01 > CAYSBA01 > CAYSBA01 > CAYSBA01. Next base: position 1,721 of record CAYSBA010000204.1, on the reverse strand, counting down.
CGATCCCTGATCTTTCTACAGGAGAGCTGTCATTTGACATTGTTGGTGATGGTCCTGTGGCATATAATAATGAACAGGATGGTTCAAAGACCTTTCTGGGATTTCTATTCAGATTCACAGACTATAGCTCTAACCCGATAACAAGATCGGTTAGTCTTGTTGACTTTTACTGCGATTCATATGCCTGTTTTGCACACTTTGATAATAAAGACCTTCTTGTCGGTTTTTCCATTAATCATGGAGTCATGATACGGGCTAGGCCAAAAGGAGATGGTTTATTTATAATTTCAACCCCTCTGTTGAAGCTCTTAAAAGAAGGTGAGGTTCATCTTGTGGCCTATGCTAAAAAGGCAGGCCTGTTTTATAAACAGCTGGAGATAGACCATCCATTTAAGATGCAGGAAAAAGAGAAAAAAACTCTTTACTCAACAAAAGAGGATAATAAATATAATGAATTGGAGCTTAAAGATCTCAAATCTTATGGCTGCAGTATACCGGGTACATATGATAGTGGTTTTCTGCTATTTACTCTTTTAATCTTATCACAGATTATGAGGAGACGATGGAAAGGAAACTGAAGGTAACCAATACAATGAGCAATAGGAAAGAGGACTTTGAGCCTCTTATTAAAGATGAGATCAGGATGTATGTCTGTGGGGTTACAGTATATGATCTCTGTCATATTGGTCATGCGAGGGTATACTGTGTATTTGATGTTGTCTACAGATTTTTAAGACATCTTGGCTATAGGGTTACCTACTGTAGAAATTTTACTGATATTGATGATAAGATTATAAATAGAGCAAATAAAGATAACAAGAGCTGGGATGAAATAGCCAAAAAGTACATTCAGGAATTCAAAACAGATTTTAAACGCCTTGGTCTCTTAGATCCAGATTATGAGCCAAGGGCTACGGAATTTATCGACCGAATGATAGAGGTCATAGATAGTCTTATCAAAAAAGGACATGCCTATGTGGTTGATGGTGATGTGTTTTTTGAGGTTGAGTCATTTGGTGCATACGGGAGACTGTCCGGTCGTGACCTGCGAGATATGATGGCAGGTGCAAGGGTGGAGATAGATAAGAGGAAGAAAAATCCGCTTGATTTTGCTCTCTGGAAGTCTGCAAAGCCAGATGAACCATGGTGGGAAAGTCCATGGGGTAGAGGAAGACCAGGCTGGCACATTGAGTGCAGTGTAATGAGCGAGAGTATCTTAGGCGTACCCTTTGATATACATGGTGGTGGCAGGGATTTGATATTCCCTCACCATGAAAATGAGATTGCACAGAGTGAATGTGCCTTTGGGAAGAGGTTTGTGAACTACTGGCTCCATAACGGATTTGTCAATATGGGATCAGAAAAGATGAGTAAATCCATTGGGAACATCCTGAATCTCAGGGATATATACAAAAAGACCCATCCTGAGGCACTAAAACTTTACATCCTGAGAACTCACTACAGATCTCCTATATCATTTACAGAAGAAGACCTTGTTTCTTCCTCACGTTCCCTCCAGTATATGTACGAAACGATAAAACGGGTAAAGGATATGGGCATAACACCTTCTGAGTCACTGGAAGATGAATTTACAAGAGGGACTTATGAAAAAGTAGTTAAATCTCTCTCTGACGACTTTAATACTGCAAAGGCACTTTCTCACCTATCATCCCTGTTCAAAAGGATAAATGACTCTATTACTGGAGGGGATAGTAATAGGA
>CAYSBA010000203.1:1966-3426 GCA_964429075.1 uncultured bacterium | reverse complement strand
TGGTAATTGTGATATATAATAATGAAAGAAAATAATGGCCGGGGATGGAGCCCTGAGTATGTATGGTGCAGTTTCTGCAAAATCTATTGTGATAAAGAGCAGTACCATTATAATTATAGTGTAAAGACAGATTGAAAAAGCAGACTTAAAGAGATATGGGAATAGGGTTCTCATCTGCGCTCTATCCAGAGACCAGATAGGTAGATAAAAAATAGCATTGAAACTGGTATAGTTTCTGCCAGAAGAGGGCTGATTCTATCTGATATTGCAAGGTGTTCCATATATCTTTGTGCCCAGAAATATAGTATAACAAGAACTATTGATACATACCCATAAGCAGAAGGAAAATTGTTTTTAAGACTCCAGCTTTTTTGAAGTGCAATAAAAAAAAGTAGGATCACAGCAATGGGAGTGAAAAAATCTCTATATATAACTATGCCCATAAAAGGTGTTTTTGATCTTTTGTATGCCTTAAATGCCCTTGGCAGATCTATCCCTTCTATAAAGGAGGTATATTTCATCCCTCCCTGATTGATGGAAAAGGGTATTCCTATCTTGACATTGTTAAAGCTTCCTTTGAGAAGTCGTTTATTTAATGAGAAGATATTTCCATCTTTGAAGTGTAAAATAAGGGTATTGTGCTCCTTTTTTAGATCTTTTAGCATACCAGAAACAAAAATGTTATGTCCTTTTTGTGAACTCACAGACAGAAAGGTGTTTTTTTTGTTCCTGAGTATAAAGGTTGAATTGAATCGAAGACCGAAGGTAGAATCTGACTTTAACCCTTTTGTGATTGCATCCACAATAGTCTTTTTGATTGCCCTTTCACCTTTATTGATTGATAGGGGTCTTAGCCATCCCATGTTGTAAAATAATAAGACTCCCATAAGTAATGTAATAAAAGTTGCAGGAAAGGTAGATTCAAGTGGCGAGATACCTGTGTTTTCAATTGCTGTTGTTTCATGCTGTCTGGACATACTACCAAAAAGTAAAGCTGCTGACATACAGAGTGAAAGTGGAATTATATACTGCATGAAATATGGTATTGTCAGGATAAATAGATATAAGAGTCTCTTACCGTTAGCACCAGCTGAAAGGGCGTCCTCTCCCATCCTAATAAATTGTGTTAAAAATGCAAAAAGCATAAAGGAGAAAATCAGGATCAAAAAGGTCCTTGTGAAACGAAAAAGGATATGTCTCCACAGGATAAAAGATATTCTCACAACAATTGATATATATTAACAAAAAGGGTTGAGCAACATTTGCAGAATTTAAATCATATGCCAAAGCGGAAGTAGAGACTCTTGAAGAGTAATTTTGGTGGATGAATACTACCAATCTGCAGTCATTAAGCGACATGCCCTGAGTTACTAATAATTGCAAAATTGAAGAGTATATGTTATAAATTTTTCACCTTTAGCAATCTTTTTACCTTTACCTAAATAAGTTACTACTTCGGT
>CAYSBA010000203.1:0-1956 GCA_964429075.1 uncultured bacterium | reverse complement strand
TATCATATGTATCTGAAAACGATAAGATATATTGTTTTAATAGCTACTTTAATTAGCTGTAATGTAAAAAACAATTTTGACGATCTTTTGTACCAAGGTTTTTTCTCATGCACAACTGATAGTGATTGTGCAAATGGATATATATGTAGGAAGGATAACGGTTTTGATACCTTTATTTGCGTAAATGCAGTCTGTAAGACCAATGATGTATACTGTTTTGGACACTGTACGGATATAAATAGTGATGTAAAAAATTGTGGTGGCTGTGGTTTTAGTTGTTTTGATCTACCTAATGTAGGAGACGATATTAGCTGTCAGAAAGGACAATGTAAATTTAACTGTTCTGAGGGCTTTGCAGACTGTGACAATGACCCCCAAAATGGTTGTGAAGTTGATATTACAAAAGATATCTATAACTGCGGATCCTGCAATAATGATTGTAGTACCCTCAAAAATACAGACAATATCAGTTGTAATAATGGAGAATGTAGTTTTGAAAGTTGCAGCGCTGGTTTTGCAGACTGTAACAATAATAAAGAAGATGGTTGCGAGACCAACTTATCAGACGATACTAATAACTGTGGCAGTTGTGGGAATAACTGCAATACCTTAACAAATGTCAACATTGGCATCTGTTTAGATGGGCAATGTAAGATTCAGAGTTGCAAATCTGGATTTGATAATTGTAACAATGATCCCCAGGACGGTTGTGAAACAAACCTTTCTCAAGATGTCAATCACTGTGGCAGTTGTGGAAATGATTGTCAAGCCCTTTATAATGTTTCAGATGTAGAGTGTGTGAATAGTAACTGTGTTGTAAATAGCTGTAAATCATATTTTGTTGATTGCGACAACAACCCGTTGAATGGATGTGAAGTAAATCTAAACAGCATTTCAACGTGTGGTACAGACTGTAACAACATTATAAGCTGTGACACCACAAACGGCCATGACCCAGTTTGTAACAATGGCGTGTGTGAACTTGTATGTAATGATGGATTTGCAGACTGTAACAAGGCAGTTGGTCTTAGCGATGGGTGTGAGACAAATATCTTGGAAGACGTTCATCACTGCGGTAGTTGTAAGACGGATTGTACAAGCCTTGCACATGTAGATAATGTGACATGTATTGGTGGCGAATGTAAAATATTAAGTTGCGAATCAGGATATGCAGATTGCAACAACGATCAAAATGACGGTTGTGAGACAAATCTTAACAGTATTTCAACATGTGGCACAGAGTGCAACAACATTATAAGCTGTGACACCACAAACGGCCATGACCCAGTTTGTAACAATGGCGTGTGTGAACTTGTATGTAATGATGGATTTGCAGACTGTAACAAGGCAGTTGGTTTTAGTGATGGATGTGAGATAGATCTAAACAGTATAACCACATGTGGAACAGATTGTTCTAATATAGTCAATTGTTCTTCAAATAATGGACAAAATCCTAACTGCAAAAATGGCATATGTGAACTTACCTGTAATGAAGGTTATGGAGATTGCAACAGAAGACCAGGATTCAGTGATGGATGTGAAACTCTATTAAACATTGTATATCGAGACTCGGATTCTGATCGCTATGGAGACCCAAATGTTACATCCTATGCAAATTGTAATGGGCTACCACCTCCTGGTTTTGTTAACAATCCAGATGACTGTGATGATACGGACTATTATGTTAATCCATCAATCACTACATATGGCGCATGTAATCAAACAGATTATGATTGTAACAGTAGCATTGAGTTGGGATTCATAACAGATCCTATGGATACCAACACAACTTTACTTAACAATTTTAACGACTCTTCAACTGACCAAAGAACACCAAAAATAATTTGGAACGAATCAAAAAATGAGTATGGGGTGGTCTGGTTAGACTATAGAAATCCCTCTCAAGTGACATCTCCACCATATGTAATTTTTGGCAGAATTGATATATATGGTAGA
>CAYSBA010000202.1:0-3467 GCA_964429075.1 uncultured bacterium | reverse complement strand
CTATAAAGAACTACCCACAGATACTTGCTATCTATTTAGCAAAACAAAAAAATCCACGACTGGGTATATCGTATTTGATTAATAAACTTAAAAAAGATTTCTCAACTTCGCTATTTTCGTTTGTTAAAGAAAGGATCACATCAAATGGTTTATCAAAATATATAAGGGTCTTGAAAGATGTTAAGAATGACCATGAAAGGCTAAAAACAAGAATACCACAAGATAATCTCAAGCTCGATCCAGTATCAAAACTTACAAGGATAAGGCTGCTTGCTTCAGGAGGGTTTTCATGGATTGATACAGACAGAAAAAGAGATATCGTCTGGGCTATTTCAAAGGACAGAAGATGGCTTTACAGGATCAACACAGCGTTGATTCCTAAGTTAACAAGGTTCAGATTACCTGCACCTGTTGAGTCAGATTGGATAAAGGAGGATGGTAATCTCTTATTATTAATGAAGTTTGGTGATATGATTATCAGACCATTTTTCTTAGAATTTCCTGAATATAAAAGGGCAACAGTTGATTTTCCATTTATCAGATTAGAGGGAATATATTATTTAAAAACAAAAAGATGTAATTTTTGCTTCAGACCCATATACATCACATTAGAAAAACAGTACTATGGCAGGTTCTACAACAGGTTACAAAGATTTGTTTTTCAGGTGGATAATCTTGATAGTATTGTTGTAGATACAGTGTCGTTCCAACCGATTGTACGCATAGCCTGCCGTGAACCTGCAATAGACCTTTTAGACAAAAACAGGCTGGTCTTAAGCTGCAATGTTGGAGATAATACCGATCTTTTTTTGTACAACATCAAAAAGGATAGTTTTACAAGGCTTACAAAAAGTCATAAGAAAAAAGAGTTTCCTATCTTAAGAGGCAACAAAATATATTATTTGGAGGATAATAATCTTTATGAAGCAACAGTGGGATATGGTGGTCGATTTTAATACCAGAATCGTATCCTTGAGGCATTAAGGATGGCCAATATTGCTATTCCAGAGTCTGCAAGTATTGCTTCCCAGAGTGTTGCAAGACCAAACAATCCTGCACCTAAAAAAATCGCCTTAACAATAAGAACTATTGCTATATTCTCAACTGCTATCTTTTTTGTCTTTTTCGCAATCCTTACTGCCTCTACGAGTTTACCCAGTCCGCCACTTGTAATAGCTATATCAGCAACCTCAATAGCTGCCTCTACTCCACGATCACTTAAAGCAATTCCAACATCCGCTGATGCAAGTGCGGGAGTATCATTTATACCATCTCCCACATAAACAAGGCTACCGTTTTCAGGCACAGATTTTTTTATCTTTTTTAATCTTTCTAATTTTTCTTCTGGTAAAAGTCTTGCATGATAGTCTATATTCAGACCTTTCGCTATTTTCTCCGCACTCTTTTCATTGTCACCGGTGAGCATAACGATTTTCTCAACGCCAAGATCTTTTAAACTTTTAAGAGATTCCTCAGTGTCTTCCCGTAATGTGTCTCCAATCATTATGTATCCCTTGTATACACCATCTTCCACCACATTAATTCCTGTTGAGTCTCTACAACATACAGGATGATTGACATCAGTATAGCTATGTAACATCCTGTCGTTGCCCACAATAACCTCTTTCCCCTCAATCTTAGCAATTACTCCCATTCCAGGTACCTCATTATAACTATCAACTGAAAAATTACCAGAAAAATTAATATTCCGTGCAGCCTCTACTAAGGATTGTGCAATCGGATGGTTGGAATGGCTTTCTGCCTTTGCAGCAAGTATGAGAAGTTCATCTTCATCAACACCGTTAAATGTCTTTATCTCATCTACAGTGAATTTCCCCTTTGTTATAGTGCCAGTTTTATCTAGTACAAGGGTCTTTATTCGTCCGAGCTGTTCTAAGAAATTGGCACCCTTTATAATTATACCCTTTGAAAAGGCTGTACCGAGTCCTAAGTAGAAGCTTAAAGGAATAGAGATCACAAGGGCACATGGACAGGATATGATAAGAAATAGTGATGCTCTGTATATAAGTTCGTTTATTGATATCCTCATGCCAATAAGAGGAGGTACAACTATTATCAAAAGGGCAGCAATGGTCACAATGGGGGTATAGTATCTGGCAAACCTGCGTACAAATAACTCTGTTTTTGCCTTTCTATCTACAGCCTTCTCAACTATTTCAAGGATCTTATAGGTTGCCGATTCTTTATAGGGCCTTAAAACACTTGCTTTTATAACCCCGCTCAGATTTATGAATCCTGCCTTAAGTTCATCTCCGGTCTTCAGATGCTGTGGTATCGATTCGCCGGTTAGAGCTGATGTATCAAACTGTGAATCACCCTCTACTATCTTACAGTCCAGATCAACCCTCTCAGCCGGCCTTATCAGTATTAGATCACCGACATCTACATCTTCTGGATCGACCTTTATGGTCTTGTCATCTTTTATTAAATTTACCTTTGATTTTGTGGCAAGAAGTAAATCTTTTATGGAACGTCTCGATCTATTCTCAGCAATCATCTGTAGAAGTTCACCTGCCCTGAAAAAGGCCATTACAAGCACTGCCTCTTCAATCTTGCCTACATAAAAGGCGCCAATTGAGGCAAGGATCAAAAGCCCATTTTCGTCTAAGGGTATCTTTTTTTCGGCAATAGTACTGGAAACCTCCAGTATAACATGCCAGGATATAAACATATAGGTTAAAAGCAAAACAAAAATCGAGATATTGTCTGGCAAAAGATAGTTTGCAAAAAATACAAGAGATATAGAAAGTAAGATCAATCCCCACCTTGTTAGCCAATAATAGTAAGACTGGACTTTGTTTTTATTTTCTTTGTCCTGGAGGCAAACACCCTCTTTACAGCTACAACTACTCGATGACATGGGTAAAACACTCCTTCATTAAGTTAACAATGTGTTCATCAGCCAGCCTGTAATATACATGTCTTTTCTCCTTTCTTGATGATACAAGCCTGAGCTTTTTTAGTAAGCTAAGCTGATGGGAGACATTTGATTGAGTCAAATCAAGTAAAGAGGCAATATCACATACGCAGAGCTCTTCTATTGAAATTGCAAGCAAAATCTTTAGCCTTGTTGGTTCACTGAGTGCACTAAAGATGTCTGCCATCTTTTCTATATCAGCTGTCTCGATCTGTTTTTCCCTGACTTTCTTTACCTTCTCTTCATTTACAAATCCACATTTAGTCTCCATAGATACCTCATATGAACATCTGAACAACTATTCATATATCAAATAAACAGAGTTGTCAACTATCTAAATAAACAGATATAATTGACACACCAACGGGTTGATGATAGGTATTGAGCTATGACAAAGAGGATAAAAGAGGTATTTGCATATCCCTTTAGTGGCCTTCAGATGATAACAAAAGATATAAAACTATTTTTATTCAGTTCTATCCCTGTTTTTATTTCACTTTTGATATTTGCAGCAGGATTTTATATATTT
>CAYSBA010000201.1:1300-3493 GCA_964429075.1 uncultured bacterium | reverse complement strand
CCACTTTCATATATCCATGCAAATCTTGATACACTACAACTGAACATTGACCTTCTGAATGAGGCAGCCTCAATATTTGAAAGGCTCGGAGAACCTGACAAAAAAGAGTCCATAAGAGATCTGGTGGAATGTATTGAGGATATATCTGACGGCATAAATAGGATAAAAAAGGTAGCAAAGACCCTCACCTCACTTTTTGCCCTTCAGGATGAAGCCAATCTTGTAACAATAAAAGAGATTGTAGATCTCGCATTGCCTACAGTAAAGCCACATCTTCAGCCACTTAGAAGCTTTTCAATAGATATAGACCCAACCGTATCTGTCCAGATATCCTCACAGAGGATGTCAAGGGCATTTATCTCGCTTCTGATTGCAAGTCTTAATACCATTGAAAATAAAAAAGAGGGAATTCTCGAGATTACAGGTTATAAAAAAGATGGATTCGCACATCTGGTAATAAAAGACAATGGCAGACCCTTAGAAAGTAGCATATATGGTAATTACTCCAATAAGGTCATCACAAAAAGAACAGGATATGACATCGAATCCGGTATCTTCAATGCCCAGCTTGTTTTAGAAGATTATAATGGAACCCTGGAGGTCATAAATCATGGAGAAAAAGGTGGTAAAACCTTTCACATCAGGCTTCCTCTGGCATACCGCATTGAAAAAGAGATACCATCATTTACAACAGATCTTTTTATGCTTAAAAGAAGAATTACCATTGTTATTGTAGATGATGAACCAATCCTTGTAAAATCTCTCAAAAGGCTATTATCAACCCACTTCGATGTGGTTACCTTTACCTTTGGTTCTGAAGTCTTAGACTACCTCAAAGATAGTGAAAATCCATCAGATATAATACTCTGTGATCTAGTCCTTCCAGATATGGATGGTGCTGAGATATATAGAAAATTCATAGAATTAAGACCACACCTCAAGGATAATTTCTTTTTCTTTACAGGGCTGATCCCTGAAGAGAAGATAATGCACGACCCACTGATAAAGGGTGTAAAATTTATAAGAAAACCTATCTCTTACAAAAATCTTCTATCCCTTATCCTACAACAGGTAAAAGACTAACTTTAATTGTCTACCTTTTTCTCGAGCTCTTTTAATCTTTTCTCTAATTCAGAGAGACGATCCTCAAGTTGCTTTAGCCTTGAACTCTTAAAATACCTTGAAATAGTACTTGCAACCTTATTATCTATATCCTGCTGGAGCTCCTCAAGAAACCTCTGTGTGTTACCGGTCCAGTCCCTCAGTAGTTCTACAACCTCTTCTCTCCTTCTGGCAGTAATATTTTTCAGGTCATGAAGGGAGTCTGAAAAAAGATCATGCAGCCGTTTTTGTAGTTCAGAAGGATTTTTAAGGATCTCTATTAGTAATCCTTTTGAGAGATCAAGTCGCTTTCTGTCTGCCTCTGTTACCATTGCCTTACTGAGGACCTCTGTGGTAATGTCTTTTCCGCTGTTGTTGTCTATTATCCGTACCTCAACCCCCTCTCTGATCATCTCTACAATCTTTTTGTGATTAACATACCTTTTTCTGCTGGTATCGTACAGCTTTCTATTGTTGTAGCGTTTGATTAATATAACATCATCTGATGCATGATTGTTTTCTGATCTCATATTGGATTCTCAATTACTATTTCAGACCAAAGGGATAGCCATCCTTCTCCAATACAAACTCTGCCAGCTCCCTTTTTAGGTCTATAAGGTCTGTCTCCATTGGTCTGTGGAATTTTGATACAAGATGGAGATTCTTTGCTCGTTGATCACCATCGAACATTGAGGCAATCAATACATCTGCAATACCTTTTACTTCACTGAAGGTCTGTTGAGAATAGATCCTTGCAGCCTTAGCCATCATCTCCGCATCTGCCACACCTTTACTTAGGGCCTGAGATGCCCTTAACACAGCACTCTCCATTGTATATACTCCAATAACCTGATCGGCAATTGCTGCAAGCACCTCCTGATGATCTTTGAGGTCCTGCATGTATTTCTGTGCTGCAAGGTTCATTGAAAATAGGGTCATACGTTTTGCAAGTTCAGTCTGAACAGAAGCTATCTCAAGATCAGACTGATCAGATGGAGCCGGTATCTTTGATGGGTCTTTCAACTCCTCTGTAATAATTGCACCTCTTGACATGAGATCAAGCTCACCTTTTAATGCCATCTTAAGTATTGT
>CAYSBA010000201.1:0-1290 GCA_964429075.1 uncultured bacterium | reverse complement strand
TCGTTTGTCCCTTCAAAGATCCTGTTTATCCTGTTGTCTCTGTAGACCCTCTCCATCGGATAATCCTTTATAAACCCGTATCCTCCAAAGATCTGTAGTCCTTCATCAGAAACCTTCCAAAGAGTCTCTGATCCAAAGACCTTGCTTATTGATGCTTCTACAGAGAATCTTTCAAGAAGTTTTATCATCTTTTGAGGATACTCATCAGAAGACGGATCAAGCTCAGATTTGAATACATCGATATTACCGGTTATCCTATAGCCAGTAGATTCTGCAACATATGCGAGAGTGGTCATCTCGGCTATCTTTTTCTTTATGAGTCCAAATTGCGATAGGGTTTTCCCAAACTGTTTTCTCTCCTTAGCATACTCAACTGCCTTATCAACAACAATTTTTGCACCACCTGCTGCACCAGTGCCGAGCTTTAATCTTCCTACATCAAGTACACAGAAGGCTATCTTATGACCCTTACCAATCTCTCCAAGGAGATTCTCCTTCGGTACCTTGCAATCTTCCAGTATTATCTGTGTGGTTGAGGAACCTTTTATCCCCATCTTGTGTTCCTCAGCCCCCCTTGTAAATCCTTCGTATCCGGCCTCTACTATAAAACCGGTAAAATGTTCACCGTCTATCTTTGCAAAAACGATAAATAGGTCTCCAAAACCTCCATTTGTAATAAACTGCTTTGTACCATTTAGAATATAGTAATCACCCTTAAGTATTGCCTTTGTCTTTGCATTCATTGCATCAGAACCGGCCTGCGGTTCTGTAAGGGCATACCCTGCAACAACCTCACCGGCTGCAATAGATGGTAAGTATTTCTGCTTCTGTTCTTTGTTACCAAAAAAGACGATTGGTAGTGTGCCAATACCTGTGTGGGCTCCAAAGGTAGTTAAAAAGGACCCCTGCAATGCCAAACCTTCATTCACCAGCATCGATGAGGTTATATCAAGGCCAAGACCACCATATTCCTCGGGGACATCTATCCCGAGAAAACCAAGCTCACCGGCCTTTTTCAAAAGCTCCCTGTGAACCTCAAAATTCTGGGCCTCGATCTCTTCATCTCTTGGTAGTATCTCGTTTATTGCAAAGTCTCTTGCAGTCTTGAAGAACATACGCTGTTCTTCTGAAAAATCTTCGGGTGTAAATATCACAATATCCTTAAGATCTTTGATAAGAAATTCACCACCCTCTAATTTAGTAATCTTCATAGCTATCTCCTTCTCAATTTTTTGTTGTCAAACAATAACACACTGCACCATGCTGTGTCAAATATATACTGATATGTCC
>CAYSBA010000200.1:0-3510 GCA_964429075.1 uncultured bacterium | reverse complement strand
CAAAGTTTACGACAACAAAAAGAATAGACCAAGTCTCAAAAGAAATTTAAAAAAAAGTAGAGGAAAATTTATCAACATATCTCAAATGAATACTAATAAACCTTATTTATTTGAGATCATAAAAAAATAAACTCCCACCAGTGACTTTATATCTTATCTTATCTGGCAGGATTTTTACAAATTCTGTTGAAAGATATTGACCATTTAGGGGTGATGTATTAATTTAACTCAACTGTTATTAACTCTACAAGGAGGTATCTATGGATACAATTTTTAATGTCCCAGAGCCCAAAAATGAACCTATTTATGGTTATCTACCCGGTTCAAAAGAGAGGCAGGACCTTGTAAAAGAGCTTGAAAGACAGGCCAATGAGATTGTAGAGATTCCTGTAATAATTGGAGGAAAAGAGTATTATACCGGTGATACCCAACAGATCGTTATGCCTCATGATCATGGTCATGTGCTTGCAAGATTCCATAGAGCAACCCCTGATTTATTGAAAAAAGCAATTGATGTTGCAATGGAGAAGAAAAAAGAGTGGAGTAGATTTCCGTGGTATCAACGTGCCTCTATCTTTTTAAAGGCTGCACAGCTTCTTTCTACAAAATGGCGTATGGTTTTGAATGCTGCAACAATGCTCGGACAGAGCAAGGTGGTCTTTCAGGCAGAGATCGATTCTGCATGTGAGCTTATAGATTTTTACAGGTTTAACCCATATTATATGTCGTTAGTATACAGGGAACAACCCCCTATAAGTCCTGTGGGCACATGGAACTATATAGATGCAAGGCCGCTCGATGGTTTTGTTTTTGCAGTAACACCCTTTAACTTTACATCTATTGCCGGAAATCTGCCAACATCTCCTGCAATGATGGGGAATACTGTAGTCTGGAAACCTGCATCAACTGCAGTTTTATCTGCATACTATCTTATGAAACTCTGGGAAGAGGCTGGCCTTCCGCCAGGTGTGATCAACTTTGTCCCGGCAAAAGGAAAGGATGCAGGTCCTGTTGTTATAAAAGATTCAAGACTTGGAGGAATTCATTTTACAGGTAGTACTTCAACATTTCAATCTATGTGGAAGACAGTGGGAGAGAATATAGCTAACTACAACTGTTATCCAAGACTTGTAGGTGAGACTGGCGGTAAGGATTTTATCTTTGCTCATCCATCCTGTGATCTAAAACAGTTGAATGCTGCAGTAATAAGGGGTGCCTTTGAGTACCAGGGCCAAAAGTGTTCCGCAGCATCAAGATTATACATTCCAGAGAGCCTCTGGCCTAAATTTAAAGAGATGTTAATAGATGAGATAAAGACAATTGGAATGGGCGATGTTAGAGACTTTAAAAATCTGATGGGTGCAATTATTGACAGGGCATCCTTTGAAAAAATAAAGGGTTATATTGAAAGGGCAAAAGAATCGCCGGATGCTGAGATACTGTATGGCGGTGGTTGTGATGATTCTGTTGGCTTTTTTATTGAACCGACAGTTATTCTTGCAAAAAGACCAGATTACGAATCCATGAGAGAGGAGATATTTGGACCTGTTTTGACAGTATATATATATAAAGACAAAGACTACGAAGAGACGCTCAGGTTGTGTGATAGCACCTCTCCATATGCACTTACAGGTTCAATATTTGCAACCGATAGAAAGGCAATAATGTTGGCCCTTGATATCCTTCGTTTCAGTGCAGGTAATTTCTACATAAATGATAAACCAACCGGTGCAGTTGTTGGTCAACAGCCCTTCGGTGGGAGTCGTGCATCGGGAACCAACGACAAGGCTGGTAGTGTCTTAAATCTCTTAAGATGGACAACCATGAGGACCATCAAAGAGAATTTTGTTCCACCTTCAGACTATAGATATCCACATATGAGAGACTGATCCATGGCTATCGACATTGGTAAAAAGTTAGATCTGAATGACTTTATTGCTGTTACCCAGAAGAAGGAGGAGGTCTTTTTATCCAGGGAAACAGAAGAGACAATTAAGAGGGCAAGGAATTATATAAACGGTTTTTTAAAGACAGATAGGCCGGTATATGGTGTGAATACCGGTTTCGGTGCACTTGCTGATGTACCTGTTGACAAAAATAGCCTCAAGGAGCTTCAAAAAAATCTAGTTAGAAGTCATGCAACTGGAGTTGGCAGGCCCTTAAGTGAAGATATAGTAAGAGGTATCATCTTTTTAAGGGCGCATGTTCTTGCAATGGGACATTCTGGTGTCCGGGTTGAGATTATCAGACTCCTTGTAGATATGCTAAATAGAAACGTAATCCCCATTATCCCTGAAAAGGGTTCTGTAGGTGCATCTGGTGATCTTGCTCCACTTGCCCATCTTGCACTTGTTTTAATAGGAGAGGGTGAGGCAGTATACAGAGGTGAACGTCTCAGTGGTGATGAGGCATTAAAAAGGGCAGGTCTTAAGCCAATTGTCCTTGAAGAGAAAGAGGGTCTTTCACTCTTAAATGGTACACAGGCAATGCTATCAATACTTATACATGCACTGTTGAAGGCATGGCGTATTGTAAAGACTTCCGATATTATATCTTCGATGACAATAGAAGCACTCTGCGGATCTAAAAAGCCCTTTGATAGAAAGATACACCAGATAAGACCCTATAAAGGCCAGGTCCTTGTAGCCAGAAATATGAGGCGCCTTCTTAAAAAGAGCCAGATTGTACAATCTCATAGGCACTGCAAAAAGATACAGGATCCATACTCCATGCGTTGTGTACCTCAGGTACACGGTGCGATAAGAGATTTTCTCAATCACGTTACAGATACAGCAAATATAGAGCTAAACAGTGTAACTGACAATCCCCTTGTATTCCCTGAAGAAAATCAGATTATATCTGGTGGTAACTTTCATGGTGAGCCCCTTGCACTTTCTGCTGATGTTGCAACTATTGCACTAACAGAGCTTGCAAACATATCAGAGAGAAGGATAGAGCAGCTTGTAAATCCACAGTTGAGTGGGTTATACCCATTTCTAATAAAAGATGCGGGTCTTAATTCTGGATTTATGATTGCACAGGTTACAGCAGCATCACTCGTTAATGAAAACAGGATGTTATCCATGCCGGCATCTGTAGATAATATACCATCCTCCGCCAACAGGGAGGATCATGTCTCCATGGGTATGACCGCCTGTAGAAAACTGACAACAGTGGTAGAGAATACCGCATACGTATTAGCAATTGAGGCAATATGCGCAGCTCAGGGTATAGAATATAGAAGGCCACTTAAGGCGGGAACTGGAGTTGAAGTCGCATACTCTGTTGTAAGGGATGAAGTGCCCTTCATAGAGAGGGACACAAAATTAAACCATTACATAGAGAGGGTAAAAAATCTTATAACCGAAGGTGTTTTTCTAAGAAGACTGAAGGATTCTGGAGTTATTATTGAGTAATGAATTAAAAGATAGATTGAGAGTGGCATGTATACAGACAAACAGTGGTCCGGACTGGGAATATAACCTCAAAAAATTGATTGATGTAATAGAT
>CAYSBA010000199.1:0-3519 GCA_964429075.1 uncultured bacterium | reverse complement strand
CAAGGACAGTAATGCCTGCACTCCATCTAAACATGACAGAAGATGGACACATTACTGAAAGATTTATAGCATTTTATGAAAAGAGAGCACTTTTGCTTGGGATGCTCACAATAGGAGGCTGTGCTGTAAACCGAGAGGCCGGTGGCCCGCACATGATCGCAATCTGGGATGATTCTTATGTGCAAAGCCTTGCGAGATTTGTAGACAGGATAAAGAGGGTTGATCCTGAAGTTAAGGTATGTGCGCAGTTATATCATGCTGGTAGATATTCACTGAGCTTTTTAGAGGGCACCAGGGTAGTTGCTCCATCTGCTATACCTTCAAGGCTCACCGGGATAAAGCCCACAAAGATGACTAAAAGGGATATAAAAGATACTATAAAAGATTTTGTAAATTCAGCAAAAAGAGCCCAAAAGGCAGGTTTTGATGCAGTAGAGATCCTTGCATCTGCCGGTTATCTTGTCTGTCAATTCCTCTCACCAATTACAAATAGAAGATCTGATGAGTATGGTGGTAGCCTCAAAAATAGAATGCGTTTTGGACTTGAACTATTTGATTCTGTAAAGAATGCAGTAAATGATAGTGTAGTGGGACTTCGAATCAGCGGTAATGAATTTATGGGGACCGAAAACTCACATCCTGATGAGATACTTTTATTCTGCCAAAGACTTTCTGAGCTTGGTGCAGATTATATGAATGTTACGGGTGGATGGCATGAGACAAGGGTACCTCAACTGCCCTACATGGTACCCAATGGGAATTATGTTTATCTCGCATCTTCTATAAAATCTGTGGTAGGGAAAAGGACAGCAGTATTTGCATCAAATCGGTTGACTCATCCATGGGACATGGAGAAGTTTATAAAAAGATTTTTAATAGATGGAATAAGTATTGGGAGGGCATTGATAGCCGATCCTGAATTTCTGGTTAAGTCTTATAACAGAGATGAACTTTGTATAAAGGTCTGTATATCCTGTAATCAGGGGTGTTTTGACAGAGTAATAGAGGGTCTTAGTTGTGGTTGCACCATAAATCCCGCAGCAGGGCATGAATCTGAAGAAAGAAAAGATGTGACATCACTAAAAGGGAAAAAGATTGCAGTAGTTGGTGCAGGTCCTTCAGGTCTTGAGGCCTCTATCAGACTTGGTGAGCTTGGTGCAGATGTTACAATTTATGAAAAAAATGCTCAAATTGGAGGGCAATTAAACCTTGCATCCAAGACAGATTATAAGTGGCAGTATAATAGGCTAATTACATATTATTATAATCGCATATTTCTTATGAAGAATATATCTTTGCAAACAAGATATAGCCCAACAAAAGATGAATTAATAGATGGTGGTTATGATGCCATTGTTATCGCAACAGGGGCAAGACCATCTCTTCCAGAGATACCTGGAGTCAATCTCCCACATGTTGTAACATTTGATAAGATACTTAATGGTGATGTGATCCCCGGCAGATATGTTGTAATCATTGGTGGTGGTCCTGTTGGTGTAGAAACTGCTATTCATATAAAGACTATCGGATCAATATCAGATGAGACCGCAAAATTCCTTATATGGTATGATGCAGAAACTCCAGAGAGAATAAGGCGTTTCTGTGCCGGTCCGAGGGAGGTTACTATATTAAAACGTTCTCCTTCAATCGCAAAGGGAATGGGAAAGAGTACAAGGTGGATATATCTTAGGGATCTTAAGATGCTGGGTATAAAGACAGAGGTGGGTATTGATATTTTAAGAATAGAGGAAAATGGTGTTGTTTGTGTTAAGGATGGTGAGAAAAAGAGGTTCTATGCAGATCTTGTGGTAATAGCCTGTGGATTAAAGAGTAACAACGAGCTTTTCAGCAATCTCAAAGATCTAAATATACCTGTCTTTGTTGCTGGAGATGCAGAGAGGGTTAGTAACCTTGATGATGCAATAAAAGGTGCTCATAGAGTCGTTGAGAGACTGTGCAGGGTTCTGACGAAAGATACATGAGACTTGCAATCAAGGAAGCTCTTAAGGCCTATAATATAAAAGAGGTCCCGGTCGGTGCAGTTATAGTAGATAGAGATGGTAATGTCGTATCTAAGGGACACAACAAAAGAGAGACAGAAAAATCGGCTATAGCACATGCCGAAATAGTTGCCATAGAAAGGGCCTGCAATCGAACAGGAGACTGGAGACTGGAGGGCCACACACTGTATGTTACATTAGAACCCTGTATGATGTGTGCAGGTGCGATTGTCCTTTCAAGGATTTATAGGGTCGTTTTTGGTGCAGTTGACGAAAAGGGTGGAGTTGTTGTATCTAACCTTAAGATTTTTGACAATCTATGGTTGAATCACAGACCTCTCTATAGAGGTGGTGTTCTCTCACATGAATGTTCAGAGATCCTGAAGGATTTTTTTAAAAGACTCAGGTCAGATATGGAGAGATGACCGAGTGGCCGAAGGTGCACGATTGGAAATCGTGTGTCCCGTTAAAAGCGGGACCGGGGGTTCGAATCCCCCTCTCTCCGTTTTGATTATAATACTTACATTGAAATCCCAAAATGCCTTACACGTTAAAAAGCATCTTAGATGAGGCAATAGAGAGTTTAGATCAACTTGGCGAGGAATTTTTAACTCACAGATCTTATCTTGATGAGCTACACAAACGTCTAAAGAGCGGTAGGTTAAATCTTGCTGTACTCGGTCAGTTTAAAAGGGGAAAAAGTACGTTCTTGAATGCCCTGATTGGCGAAAGACTGCTCCCTACCTCTGTTCTTCCGCTTACTGCTATACCTACATATTTGAGATTCGGTAGAGAAAGCAGGATAGATGTGCACTTTATTGAAAAAGATCCCATCACAATTAATAATGCAAAAAGAGAAAAGATTGTCGAGGTCCTGAGAAAGTATGTAACAGAAGATGGAAACAAAAGGAATTACCTTGGCGTATCCTACGTTGAGATATTTTATCCATCAAGGATTCTGAAAGATGGGCTCATATTGATCGATACCCCGGGTATTGGGTCGGTATATAAACATAACACTGAGATTACAATGAGTTTTCTACCAAAGTGCGATGCAGTGCTTTTTGTATTTTCTGTTGATCCACCAATAACAGAGGTTGAGGTTGAGTTTTTTAAAAAGGTTGCAGGGATAACACCAAATATCTTTATAATTCTGAATAAAATCGATTACCTCGAAAATGAAGAGATAAAACAATCTGTAGACTTTTTAAAGGCTGTACTTGAAGATAGTCTGGATGGAACAGGCATAACAGATGATATGATTTTTTGTGTCTCTTCAAAGATGGCTCTTAAATCTAAAATCAATGATGATTACGATTTATTTTCAAAGAGTGGTCTTAAGGAGATTGAGGAGAGATTGATTGTAAGGTTGTTAGAAAACAAACAAAAGATGTTGAGTAATGCCATAAAGATTAAGGCCAAAAATATTCTAAGAGAATCCAGGATGAAGATTGACATAAAGATACGATCACTGGAGATTCCAGTTTCAGAGTTGAACGAGAAATTAGAGATATTCAAT
>CAYSBA010000198.1:3380-3601 GCA_964429075.1 uncultured bacterium | reverse complement strand
GCAGAGTAGTATTCATACGGAGCCCACTTTTGAGCATCAGCTGTCTTTGCTGTATCCAGCAAGACCTGTGTATCCACAAGGACCGATACAGTCTTAATAGGACCACAGGATAAAAGAGAAAGGATAAACAGAATTGCAATTGAGTACTTTTTTAATAATTTAACCAGCATATTGCAAAGGTTAACAAACAATATATTTGTTGTCAAGAATGCTCCCTAACC
>CAYSBA010000198.1:0-3370 GCA_964429075.1 uncultured bacterium | reverse complement strand
ATCCAAAAGCTTTGCTTGAAGTTTTTTTTTTTTTTTATAAAATCATATTTATGAATTATAAACACACATTACATATACTCACGAGTAGAAGTTGTAACAACAATTGCATCTTTTGCCTTGATGATAGACCAAAGAGAAAATGGGTCAGTCTTGAAGAGGTAAAATCTCAACTTAAAGAATATAAATCCTCTGGTGAAGTCCTCTTTACCTGTGGTGAACCCACCATACATCCTGACTTTCTAAGAATGGTTAGCATGGCAAAAAAAGCAGGATATAAGGTTATTGGTGTGGTTTCAAATGGAAGGGCCTTCTCCAATATAAATTTTACTCTAAAGGCCCTTAAAGCCGGCCTCAACTGGTTTATGATATCTATTCACGGACCGGATGCTAAAATTCATGACAGGATAACACGATCACCGGGCAGTTTTAAGCAGACAAAAGAGGGCATCAAGCATCTGATAGGTTCAAAATTGTACTTTAAAAATATCAGACTCCAGCTTGTAACAGTTGTCTGTAAATGGAACATGCAGCATTTAATTAGTACGGTTGAGCAGTTTTTTAATATGGGAGTTGATTTCTATGCCCTCAACTTTATACAGCCTGATAATAATGCACTTTCACATTTTAACAATATTGTTCCTTCAATCTCTGATGCAGCCTACTGGATAAGAGAGACAATTATTCGTACAGGACTCTCTCCAGAATTGATACAGGTAAATGGACTCCCCTACTGTCTTATGAAGGGACTTGAAGAGTATGTATCGATCAATGAGGTTATTCACGTAGACATTATGGGTCAGTTGGTTACCCTTGATATCCATCGATCAAAGACAAAGCATAAAAGATGCCAGCTCTGCACTTTCAATGAAAGATGCGGAGGTGTGTTTAAAAATTATGTTTCAAATCGCGGCTGGTCAGAAATACCTCTGCCCTGATTTTATTTCCTGCTAACTCTTAGGAAGGTTAAGATTCTGTTTTTGCATATTCTGGAGTAAAACAACAATATCCGATTTTATCACATTCTTCTCTGAGGCGTTCCCATACATCGTCTTCTCTTATGACCTGGAGAGAAATTGGATATAGTATGTTGTTTTCTTTAAAGATATGCTCTTTAAGAGCAAAAACCAGATATCCACCATCGTTTTTTATTGTATTTCTAAGCCCTTCATCATCTTTTTCTTTTAGATTTTTTGCACACTCAAGTACTGAATGTTTCCTTTTTCTCAGTTCCACATGTTCCATCCTCATCACTTCAGGTGGCCCAAAAACACCCCTTTTTTCGATCTCTGGAAACAGCACCTCTTCTTCCCTCTGATGATGTGGTTCTGCATCTACAAGGTGCTGTGCAACATGTTCAAGTTGACCTCTATCTTCTGAACTCAAAGGCCCCTGTCTAACTTTTGATATAAGGTTATCTAACTTATCAAGATATCCAAGAATAATGTTGTGTTCTTCCATCATCGTCCTTATTACATGACCTTCTGGCAGGGATTTCATCAACTGATCGGAGCTTCCCTCTACTGCAGCCATGTGAGCAGCACATAGATGACTCATATGTTCTGGCTGTATATTGAGCTCTGCAAGTTCCTCTTCGTATGCAATTAACTCTTCCTGACTCAATTGCGCAACTATATTCTTCAACTCCTCCCTGTATTTATTGCCATCTTCCCCATCTCTTATTGCCTTCATAATCTCTTTGAACCTTGCAAGTGTCTCCATTTGTCTACCTCCATAAAAGTTTAAAAAAAGTATTTAAAGATCCAATGCAACTTACCATGTTTTATAAGATAAAGTCCAGAAAATCTCATTATCCTCTTTATATTTTCCCTGTAACCTCTTGCATAGCAGGGATTCGGACATTTTTTACATCTCGGTTTTGGATCATAGGGGCATTGTACCCTTTTGCTCGCCCCATGCATCGCCATCTTTGTACACTCATTGCAGAGTATAAGATTCATATCATTGATATAGATGCCGACCGGTCCATTGGCAACAAGCCTCTTTTTTTCTTTTTCAGTGTGTTTTTTATCACAATAGACCTGAATAAACCTCATCAAGATTGATAGATCTCTTTCTATCTTTGGATCTTTTTGAAAATCAGCGATTTTGTTTGCAACCTGCATTCTTTATTTAGGACTACTAATCAATAACAACAAATCCTTCTTATGTCAACCCATCTTAAGCAATTGACCTATATGATAATAGATGTTATCTAATATTAAATCAATGAAAGGAGGATTAGATGACTGAAGAGTTGATAAATATTGCAAAGGGAGTTTTGAAAGACTGTTTTTATATAAATAAAGACGACTCTGTCCTTGTAGTTACCGATACAGATCTTTATGAAATTGGTGCGAGTTTTTTTCATGCTGCCTCTTTTTTTGTTTCCAAAAGACTTATTACAATTATACCGATTCCTGAGACGCCAGGGACAGAACCACCTCAGGAGATTTCTGAATTGATGTTGAAATATTCTATCATTATTGCTCCTACCACCATGTCATTATCTCATACCGAAGCAAGAAGGCAGGCATCTAAAAATGGTGCAAGGATCGCAACACTTCCTGGGATTACCCTTTCAACATTCAAAAGGACACTCTCTGTAAATTACAAAAAACTTGCTCAAAAAACCCTGGATCTTGCTGAACATCTTAAAGGTGCAGAAAAAATAAGAATCACTTCACCATCCGGTACCGATATAACAATGTCTGTAAAAGATCGAACATTTTTGCCAGATACCGGGGTTATCAAAAACCGTGGCGATTTTTCAAATCTACCTGCAGGAGAGGTCTATACAGCACCAGTAGAAGGAAGTGCAGAAGGAATAATCGTGGTAGATGGCTCCATGGGTGACAGTGGAATCCTGGGCGACAGACGTATCACTATTGAGGTAGAAAATGGCATTGCGAAAAAGATCTATGGTTGCGATGCTGCAGATAGACTTCGTGAGGCCATGGAAGGTGTTGGACCCTGTGCAAAAAACCTGGCAGAGCTCGGAATAGGTACAAACCCAAACGCAAGGATTTCAGGTAGTGTGCTTGAAGATGAAAAGATTGCTGGTACAGTACACCTTGCCTTTGGAGACAACCGCTCTATGGGGGGTAATGTGGAATGTGCCTTTCATGTAGATGGTGTAATACTAAACCCAACAATATACAAAGATGACAATCTTTTTGATATTTCAAGATTTTTAGAGGGATAAGCATATAAGGGTCCTGGTATCCCTATTGACATGAGATAAAAGATGTTCATAGAAAAGGTACTTATGAGAACTATTCATGGAGGCATGGGTTGAAAATCTATCCAGGGCTACACAGTCAATTTGCAAATGAATTTGTGAAAAGGATCTTAGACGAGAGACTTATTGAAG
>CAYSBA010000197.1:0-3612 GCA_964429075.1 uncultured bacterium | reverse complement strand
ACAGATTACTCTGACTACGCCCTTTCTTTTTATTATCTTGCAATCGTTACAGATCTTTTTTACAGAAACCCTTACCTTCATTGGTAATCTCCCTATTTTTCTCTAAAGATTATTCTTCCTCTTGAAAGATCATATGGACTTAGCTCAACAGTTACCCTGTCACCGGGCAGAATCTTTATATAATACATCCTCATCTTGCCAGACACATGAGCAAGAACCATATGTCCATTATCCAGCCTGACTCTAAACATTGCGTTAGGTAGTGTCTCTACTATAGTACCTTCAACCTCTATTGCATCTTCTTTTGACATAACTCTCCATTATAAAGTTCCCTTTTAATACTAAATTTCAGTAAATATTTCAACCCCATTTTCTGTGATAGCTACAGTGTGTTCAAAATGTGCTGAACGTTTCCCATCTTTTGTTACAACGGTCCACCCATCATCAAGTACCTCTACTTCATAACTTCCAACATTTACCATAGGTTCTATAGCAAGGGTCATACCCACCTGCAGGATTGGTCCACTCTTTGGATCACCATAATTTGGTACCATGGGGTCTTCATGAAGTTCAATGCCTATTCCATGACCAACAAAATCACGTACTACTGAAAGCCCCCTCTCTTCAATAAATCTTTGTATGGTGTTGCTCAATTCACCCAGCCTTTTACCTTCACTTAACACATTAATACCTTTTTTAAGCGCATTCTCTGTTACTTCAAGAAGCCTTTTACTTGTATCATCTATACTACCAACTGCATAGGTCCTTGCACTGTCAGAAAAAACACCCATATACCTCAGTCCTATATCAATACCAATGATATCTCCATCCCTCAGTATTACATCCTTTGCAGGTATTCCATGAACAACCACATTGTTCGGAGAAGCACAGATAGTTGCAGGATAGCCTCTGTATCCCAGAAAGGCCGGCTCTGCTCCCATCTTTGTAATCCATCTGTGTACATATTGATCAATTGTTAATGTATCGACTCCGGGTCTTATTAACTCTTCAAGCATCTTAAAGATTTCTGCAAGTAATCTACCTGCATCACGCATCCTGGCCAGTTCATCTCGATTTTTTATTCTTATCATTTAATATTAAACCTTTTATCGAGTGTCTTAATTATTTGTTCAAAGACCTCATCTGGAGTTGATTTTCCCTCAACCCGCATCAGTTTGTCCTTTTCTTCATAGTATCTGATAAGTGGCATTGTGTTTTTGATATAGGTGTCGAATCTATTGATTACTGTCTTTTTGTTGTCATCTTCTCTTGTATACAGTTCTGCACCACAGATATCACATATTCCTTCTTTCTCTGGCGGTTTGAAGTACACATTGTAAAGGGCACCACAGCTGCTACAGGTCCTTCGACCTGAAATTCGTTTGAGTACTGTATCTCTATCTACTTCTATGTATATAGCCACATCAACCTGTTCTTTTCTATCAGCAAGCATTAAATCGAGACCCTCTGCCTGATGGATAGTACGTGGAAATCCATCGTAGAGAAAGCCTTGCAGGGAACTATCTTTTTTTACCTTCTGCTCAATGACCTCCTTTACCATATCAAGGATAATCTGATCCGGCACCAATTCACCTCTGTCCATAAACTCTTTTGCCTTTTTGCCAAGAGTAGTTCCTTTTTTTACAGCATCTCTAAGTATATCACCAGTAGAAAGATGGTATAGCTTAAGTCTTTTCTTCAATCTCTCAGCCTGTGTTCCTTTTCCAGCACCTGGTGCACCAAGCAAAAGCATGTTTAACATCTTTTCCTCCTGAAGAATCTAAAAAACTCTGGATTATCTTTTTCTACCTCTGATCCTGACACCGCCAGGACCTGTAAAACCATCATAATGATGTGAGATTAGGTATCCTTCAATCTGCTGAATCGTATCGAGCGCAACACCTACAACAATAAGAAGTGATGTACCACCGAAGTAAAAAGGAACATTTAGGTTTGTTATCAAAATAGAGGGCAATACACATACAGCCGAAAGATAGATTGATCCGACAAAAGTGACACGGGCAAGGACCTTGTCTATGTATTCTGCTGTGCTATTCCCAGGACGGATACCTGGGATGTAGCCACCCCACTTCTGCAGATTCTCTGCAACCTCCTTTGGATTGAAGACAACTGCTGTATAAAAGAATGTAAAAAATACTATAAGGATTACATAGAGTGTCATATATAAAAGGCTACCGGGCTGTAACAGCGATTTTATATCGCTCATCCATGTGGCATTAATAAAATTTGCAAGCGTGGCAGGGAGCATCAATAAGGACGAGGCAAAGATTGGTGGAATAACACCAGCAGAATTTAGCTTTATTGGAAGATGTGACATCTGGCCACCAACTACACTTCTACCGACTACACGTTTTGCATACTGTATGGGGATCCTGCGGTGTGCCCTCTCAAAAAAGACAATTATTCCGATTACAAAAATAATAATAAAGGCAATGATAGCAAGCCGAAATGGACTTAAAATACCCTGTTTGGCAAGGGATACAGTATTAAAGAATGCATCTGGTGCCCTTGCTACAATACCGGCAAAGATTATAAGTGATATTCCATTGCCAATTCCATATTCTGTTATCTGCTCACCAAGCCACATTACAAAGATACTACCGGTAGTAAGAGTTAATACTGTAAGGAGTCTGAATCCCCAGCCGGGATTTAGTACAACGGGTTCTCCAATGCCGGATTTTAACGATTCAAGATAAAAGGACATACCAATACCCTGTATCAGGCATATAAGTATGGTACCGTAACGGGTATACTGATTGATCTTTTGCATCCCATAATGGCCTTCTTTTTTTAGCTCTTCAAGAGAGGGAATTGCAACAGTCAAAAGAGACATTATGATAGAAGAGCTGATGTAAGGCATTATCCCTAAGGCCAGTACTGACATCTTCTGAAGGGCACCACCTGAAAACATGTTAAATAGGCCAAAGAGTGTGCCAGAGGCACTCTTTATTATCTTCTCCATAACTACCCTGTCAACGCCAGGGACTGTAATAAATATAGCAAGTCTATAAACTGCAAGGGCAAGGACAGTAAAGGTCAACCTCTTCTTAAGCTCCGGTAACTTTGTAAGACTTGAAACTGCAGATGCCATTAGATAATCTCCACCGAACCTCCAGCAGACTGAATCTTCTCTATTGCTGATTTAGAAAATTTATGTGCCGATACCTTTAAGGCGGTCCTTATTTCTCCCTCGCCAAGTATCTTTAAAAGCGGTTTTGTTTTCTTTAAGACTCCCTTTTCCAGAAGAATTTCAGGATTTATAACACCATCTCTGGCAAAATGTTCAAGATCTTTAACGTTTAAAATAGTATACTCAATCCTGTTTATATTTTTAAAGCCCCTCTTTGGTAATCTGCGATAAAGAGGCATCTGACCACCTTCAAAACCAGGAAAATTTTTATGGCCTGTCCTTGCATTCTGTCCCTTTGTACCTCTTCCACAGGTACGACCTCTACCATTTCCATGTCCTCTTCCAACCCTTTTACGGTTCTTCTTAGAACCTGGCGCATAGGTAAGATTACTCAGATCTATCATCGCCCTCTCCTTCTTTTAATTTCCCCCTTATCCTCATATACTCCTCTTTTGTTTTTA
>CAYSBA010000196.1:0-3617 GCA_964429075.1 uncultured bacterium | reverse complement strand
ATGACATTCTTTTATATTGCGAATCAGGATCACTGGCAATCTATATTACACTGATAAATCTTATAAGACATTCAAAGAAAAAATTAACAATGGCATTTTCATCAGTAGAACATGCATATATAAGAAATCTTATAAAATTTATTGCAACAAATTTTGATGTAAAAATAAAGATATACAACCCTAACATAAATGACTTTCATCCACTAAAAGAAATAGAAGATATTTTAAAAGAGGATGTGGATATCTTTTTTAACACATGGGTCCATGCAGAGACAGGGATCATCTTCCCTGTAGAAAAAATCGCAGATCTATGTAAAAAATACAACACCCTATTTATATGTGATGGCATACAGGCAGCAGGGAAATTAATCATTGATAAAGGCAATGCAAGTAAGCCAGATTGTATTATATTTTCTCCTCATAAATTCCACGCACCATCCGGCATTGGACTGATCAAGATCAAAAGAGATGGACCGCTGAATTTTCTTGTTGAAATTCTGGATGAATTTACATATGACAACGAGCTGTTTATCTTATGTAATATGGCTGCAAGATTACAGATGCCTCTTGAAAAACGTCTAAAAGATTTAAAGGCAATAAGGGATGTCTTTGAAGGCCTTCTTGAGAGGCTTTCAAATGACAGAATAACCATCATAGGAAAGGATCTGGATAGAGTAGCTGGTACATCATGTTGCTGTTTCAAAGATATAGATGGACAGAGTCTCCAGATGGCACTCGATATAGAGGGGATTATGGCAAGCTATGGTACTGCCTGTTCATCAGGTTCCTCTGAGCCTTCTGCAGGCCTTTTAAATTTCGGGTTGAGTTATGAGGTGGCACGCTCCTGTATTCGTTTTTGTCTTGATACCAATATATCCAGGGATAGCATAGAAGAGGTAGCACAAAAGATAATAGATATTGCTTCAAGATGGTGGGTATAAAGAGAGTCCTTGTAGCCATGAGTGGTGGAGTAGATAGTTCTGTGGCAGCCCTTCTGCTCAAACAGAAAGGATATGAGGTTATTGGTGTAACCATGCATCTTTACGATTCTGATTGCTCTATTAGAGGATGCTGCAGCCCAAAAGATATGGAGGATGCAAGAACAACAGCTGACTATATTGGTATAAAACACTATATTATTGACATGCGAGATCTATTTGATAGTGAGGTGATACAGTCCTTTATTAATGAATATATAAACAATAGGACTCCCAATCCATGTATTGTTTGTAATGAAAGACTCAAGTTTACCCATCTTGT
Source organism: uncultured bacterium (assembly GCA_964429075.1). GTDB lineage: Bacteria > CAYSBA01 > CAYSBA01 > CAYSBA01 > CAYSBA01 > CAYSBA01. Next base: position 2,357 of record CAYSBA010000196.1, on the reverse strand, counting down.
TTCGATCGCAGAGAAATTTGGATGTACCTATCTTGCAACAGGCCATTATGCACGAATCGAGAAAAAGAATGGTAAAAAGACAGTCTATAAAGGTATAGACAAAACGAGAGATCAATCATACTTTTTGTTCAATATTCCAATTACCAGCCTTGATAAGATACTATTTCCTCTTGGGTATCTAACAAAGAAAAAGGTGAGAGAGATTGCAATGGATCATGGCCTTCCAGTAAGAGACAAACGAGAAAGCCGGGAGATATGTTTTGTTGGTAAAAAAAATTACTGGGAATATATAATTGAAAGAATTGAAAAATGTAATATAGATTTTTCAGGAAAGATTAGGGACAAAGATGGTAATATACTTGGTGAACATCCCTGTTATATGAAATATACGATTGGTCAGAGAAAGGGAATCGGGATCGCCTCACCAAAGCCACTTTATGTAATTAAAAAGGTGGGTACTGACATTATTGTGGGTACAAAGAGTGACCTGAAAAGAAAGACTTTTACAATAAAGGGATATCAGTGGTATTTAGACCCGATGCAACAAAAAAATCTCTATGTAAAGATTAGATATCTGTCAACACCATCTCCATGCAAGATCAGTTTCTATAAAACAAAGGTACTTGTTGTTCTTGAAAAAGAAATGGAGGCCATTACACCAGGCCAGGCTGCTGTTTTTTACACAGAAGATGGTGCAGTTGTAGGAGGTGGCTGGATTTATGATTGATGTAAAACTACTTAACATCGGCTGCAGAACAAATCAGGCAGAGCTTCTTGCTATTTCAAAAAGGCTCAGCAGTCTTGGATATACAACAACCTTTGATCAGCAGGAGACTGCAAAGGTTGTGGTAATTAATTCCTGCACTGTTACACACCGTGCAGACAGAAGTACCAGACAGATTATATACAGAGAAAAAAGAAATGGTTCTAAGCACATTATTTTATGCGGATGTATGGTCAGAAATCCTGAATCACCTTTACCTGACGGAACGATTATATTACATGAAATTGGCCAGAAAAAGATAAATACAATCATAGATAAAATACGGGATCTTATCTATCATGACAAAACTTCTCAGAAACCACCAGAAAGTAATAAAAAGAGGCCCTCTGTTGTGATACAGGAAGGTTGTTCACGCTACTGCACTTACTGTATAGTTCCTTTTGTCAGGGGAAAATCCTTCTCAAGAACAACTTCAGATATTCTAAAAGATGTTAAAAAGTTTGTTATAGATGGTGCTAATGAGATCGTACTTACAGGCACAGATCTTTCATCTTTTAAAAATGATGATGGTAGAATATACGAACTTCTGGAATGTCTCTGTAGTACCTTTGATGGTGTCCGTTTCAGACTATCTTCGCTCGAGCCCTACAACTTTGACTTCTCAATCCTAAACCTGATGGGAAAAGGATTATGCCGACACATCCACTTTGCTATCCAGAGCCTATCTGATAAGATCCTTTTTGACATGAAAAGGGACTATACATCCAGACAGATTCTGGATCTGCTTATAGAAATAAAAAAGATAGACAGTAATATAACCATTGGTGCGGATATTATTGTTGGTTTCCCAACAGAAGACGAAAATGCCTTCATTGAAACCTTACAAAATCTCAACAAGAGTCCAATAGATTACCTCCATGTGTTTACATATTCCAGAAGGCCCATGACCCCTGCGGCAAATATCAAACCACTATACAATCAAAGAGAGCTGAATGAAAGAAAAAGATACCTGTTAAGGTTTTCCAACAAAAGACGTTACGAGCTATTAAAAAGAACGATTAAACGAGTGATTGAGGTTATACCAGAAAAGAGACAGAACGGTTACTGGTTGGGGACATCATCAGAATTTGTAAGATGCAAACTTTATGGTAATTTTGAGAAGAAGGGAATATTAAAGGCATTATCGATTGGAGTAGAGGATGCAAGGCTCCTATGCAGACCTCTGGAAGAGAATTGAAAAAATAACCGGCAAAAGAAGATCCATTCCATCTCTACTCTATCAGGCATTCAGACACAGGGGAGATTGGCCCAAAGAGAAATCCTATGAAGTACTTGAATTTGTTGGAGATGCAGTGATAGAACTTGTTCTTACAGATGTTTTGACCAAATATTACAAAAACTGCAATGAGGGTGATTTTACTATAATGCGTTCTATACTTGTAAATCAGGATAAACTCTCAATGATGTTCGACAGGTTAAATCTCTTTGAGTTATACAAAAAGGAAAATCCAAATGTAAGGCTTACAAAATCCATCAAGTCTGATATCTTTGAGGCCCTTTGTGGTGTTATCTTTAAGGTATTTGGTTATGAGGCATCTAAAAGGTTTATTGAAAATCTTATGAAAGATAGTAT
>CAYSBA010000195.1:0-3640 GCA_964429075.1 uncultured bacterium | reverse complement strand
CGACCTTCCACAAGAACCCTTACCCTTTTACCCACCATCATCTTGTTTTTATTGAGGATCTTCTCTCTAAGCAGTCCCTGAAGTACAGAAAGTCTCCTTAATCTCTCATCTTTTGGTACAGGGTCAGGTAGCATGACAGCCTTTGTACCAGGTCTTTCTGAATATGCAAATGAGTATGCAGAGTCATACTCAACCCTCTTTACAACAGCAAGGGTCTGTTCGAAATCCTCTATTGTCTCTCCTGGAAAACCAACAATAAAGTCTGAAGAAATAGCAATATCGGAAATCTTTCCCCTCAGAGTGTCAATTCTGTCAAGATAATGTGACACAGTATACCTTCGATTCATCAGCTCCAGTATCCTATCAGAACCTGACTGTATTGGCAGATGAATATACCTTGCAAACTTTGGATCTGATGCAACGACATCTATGATATCGTCGGTAAAATCTTTTGGGTGAGAAGTGACAAATCTAATCCGCTCAATACCATCTATCTCTGCCACCATCTTCAACAGGTCTGAAAATCTGATTCTCTTTTTTCTCACTTCATCAATATATCTGTATGAATTAACATTTTGACCTACAAGGGTGACCTCTTTGACTCCAGAATTAGCAAGCCTTTTAATCTCATTAATAATAGAATCTACAGGCCGACTTTTTTCTCTTCCACGGGTGTATGGTACGATACAGTAACTGCAAAAATTGTCACACCCTTTCATTACCGTTACAAAAGATGTAACAGAAGGCCTTATAAGAGATGGATCAAAGGCTATGAAGGAGTCATTTGTACCAGAATCAAGCTCTATTACCCTCTCTCCCCTTCTTGCACGCTCAATTATATCAGGCAGTTGTTGAATAGATTCAGGACCAATAACAAAATCAAGATAGCTCAATCTTTCAAATATCCTCTTTCCAGAACTTACACTAACACAGCCTGCCATACCGAGAAGGCCGTTATTTTTATCTTTGTAGAATCTTAGTCTACCAAGTTCAGATGTTACCTTTTTTTCTGGCTTTTCCCTTACACTGCAGGTATTTACAATTATAACATCTGCATCTTCAGGACCCTCAGCAGGGATGAACCCCTCTTTTATAAGGACCTGAAGCATCCTTTTTGAATCAACAACATTCATCTGACAGCCAAAGGTTTTTATATAGACAGAATTCATAACTTTTAGAACTTCTATCGTTAGATATAAGCCTTATACTTTTTAAATACAAATTGTCAACAGAATGTTACCATAGTTGCATTAACTAAATATATGTTTTACACAATTTCTGTATCCTATGTCATTCAGATTCTGGAAGATGATAAAGATTGCCCCCGGGATTACATAGTCACAACGTATAGTTGCAATAGATCCGGATTATGAAGATGTAAGAAAGAGGCTGGTCTTGCTGATTAAAATGACAATAACTTGAATATTTACATATACTGTAATATCTAAAAGAGGCCATGTTCAAAAGAGTCCTTGTTGCAAATAGAGGTGAAATAGCCATAAGGATTATGCGCACCCTGAGAGAGATGGGTATTGAGAGTGTTGCAGTCTTTTCAAAAGTAGATAGAACTTCACTACATACCCGTTATGCAGACTTTGCAATCGAGATTGGCGAGCCTGAGCCTTCAAAGAGTTATCTTGATATAGACAGGATAATCTGGGCAGCAAAAAAGAGCAAAGCTGAGGCAATCCACCCGGGTTATGGTTTTCTGTCTGAGAATCCTGAATTTGTAAGGGCTGTCACAGAGGCCGGTCTTGTCTTTATAGGCCCATCGCCAGAGGTTATCGAGCTTATGGGCAAGAAGATCGAATCAAGAATGGTTGCAGAGTCTGCAGGACTCTGTGTGGTTCCAGGCACAAAAAGACCGATAATGGATCTGAAGGAGGCACTTAAAAAGGCAAATGAGATAGGTTATCCAATCCTTCTAAAGGCATCCATGGGAGGCGGCGGAAAAGGCATGCGGATTGTGGAAGATCACAGACAACTGAAGGATGCACTGGAACGGGCAATGAGTGAGGCAAAAAAAGCCTTTGGAAACGATGCGATCTATATAGAAAAATTTATCAAGGATCCTCACCACATAGAGATACAGATCCTCGGCGACCAGAGAGGTAATGTAATACATCTATTTGAGAGGGAGTGTTCTATACAGAGACGCTATCAAAAGATTGTTGAAGAGACTCCATCACCATTTATCAATGACGATACAAGGCAAAAGATATGTCAGGCTGCAGTTGATCTTGCCAAAAAGGTTGGTTATGTGGGTGCTGGAACAGTTGAATTCATTGTGGATAGTGAACAGAACTTCTATTTTCTTGAGATGAATACAAGGCTTCAGGTTGAACACCCTATTACTGAGATGACAACCGGTATCGACATAGTAAAAGAACAGCTGAGGATTGGAGCAGGTCAGTCAATCTCATATACACAGTCAGAAATAAAAAGATGGGGACATGCAGTAGAGACAAGAATTTACGCAGAGGACCCAAAAAGTGGTTTTTTACCATCTGCAGGCAAAATAAATTATTATAGGGAACCTACAGGTATCTTTGTTCGTGTGGATTCTGGTGTGGCTTCAGGGAGTATCTGTCCTGTAGAGTATGACCCAATCATTGCTAAAATGTCCTGCTGGGGGAGAGACAGAAAAGAGGCACTGATCAGGGCAAAGAGATGTCTTGGCGAGTTTGTTATAAAAGGTATAAAAACAAATGTCAGCTTTTTAAAACGTGTGGTTGAACACAAAGACTTTATTGAAGGTAATTATAATACAAGGTTTGTTGAAGATAGATTTCAGGAGCTTATAACGGAAGACGAAGGTAGATACCTTATACCTGCTGTCATTGCAGCATGTATATTTGAGCTGGAAACAATGAATAATAGAGAGGTTGCCACAGGACCAGATGCAAACAGAGATGTATTGAGTAACTGGCGCTGGAGAAGGAGGTAGCCATTAAATATATAGTTTTAGATGGCAAAAAAGAGCTTGTTGTAACCATAGAAAAGGTGGATCAGCATCGCTTTTCTGTGGAGATCGAGGATATTGGCTGCTGGGAAGTTGATGCACATTTTATCAATAGAAATAACATCTCTTTGCTAATGAAAGACCATTCTTACGACTGTGACATCCACAAAAAAGATGGAAAAACAAAGGTTGTAGTCAGACAGAATGAGATTACTTTGTTGGTTGAAGACTTTATAAGATACAATCTTCTCAAAGATATCAGAGGGGGTATAACAGAAGGTGGTAGAGAGGAAATCCGTGCACCTATGCCAGGGAATCTTTTGAGCATTAACGTAGAGCCAGGGAGCAAGGTTGAGACAGGTCAGGCCGTTGCAATAATCGAGGCTATGAAGATGGAAAATGAGATCAGAAGCCTCAAAGGTGGTACTGTAAAAGAGATTCTTGTAGAGCCTGGAGTAAGGGTCGAAAAGGATCAACTCCTTGTAGTTATTGAGTAGTATAACATCCAAAACCTAATAAAAATTGAAAAACAGATAAAAATAGTAATTTATCAGAACGGTTGTCAAAATAAATTGAGAACATTACAATAATTGCGAAAGAATTCAGTTTAGTATAAGGCTGTAAAACATATGTATCGTTAATGCATGACTCTTATCACTGAAAGTATCGAATTTAAGC
>CAYSBA010000194.1:0-3643 GCA_964429075.1 uncultured bacterium | reverse complement strand
GCGCTGCAGAGGAGTCTACAGCGCTTTATAAGCAGATAGATTCTATTATTCCTTTGCTAAAAAAGGAGATCGATTTTAATATAGATGAAAAGGACAAGAGTGTTACACTCACAGAAGAAGGAATTGCTAAGATTGAAGGTATTCTGAAGATTGATAATCTCTATGATCCAAAGAATGTTATACTTGTTCACCATATTGATCAGGCCCTAAGGGCACACTATCTTTATAAAAGGGATAGGGATTATGTTGTAAAGGATGGTAAGGTCATTATAGTAGATGAGTTCACTGGAAGGATGATGCCAGGCAGACGCTGGTCTGACGGACTTCATCAGGCAATAGAGGCAAAAGAGAGGGTGGAGATAGAGGAGGAGAATCAAACACTTGCAACTATCACCTACCAGAACTTCTTCAGGATGTATAAAAAACTCGCAGGTATGACCGGTACTGCTGCAACAGAGGCAGAGGAGTTTGCCAAGATCTATAATCTTGAGGTGATTGTTATTCCAACCCACAAACCGATGATAAGGGAGGATAGAGACGATCTTGTATATCGTACTGAAAAGGAGAAGTTTGAGGCGATATTGGAGGAGGTCAAAAGACTGCACAAAAAGGGGGCGCCAATACTTATAGGTACTATATCTATCGAGAAATCAGAAAAATTGAGCAGGATGTTAACAAAGGCAGGTATTCCACACAATGTTCTCAATGCAAAACACCACGAAAGGGAGGCTGAAATAATAGCTCAGGCAGGGAGAAAAGGTGCTGTTACAATATCAACAAATATGGCAGGTAGAGGTACAGATATAATGCTTGGTGGCAATCCAGAGGGTCTTGCCAAATTGAAGTATGATCCCATAGAACAACCAGAAGAGTACCAGAAAGAACTTGAGAGAATGAAAGAGCAGTGTGAAAAAGAAAAACAGGAGGTAATAAGGCTTGGTGGACTCCACATCATAGGTACAGAAAGACATGAAAGCAGACGGATAGATAACCAGTTGAGAGGAAGAAGTGGTAGACAGGGTGATCCGGGCGTTTCTCAATTTTTTATATCCCTCGAAGATGACCTGATGAGGATATTTGGTTCTGACAGGTTATCCAATCTGATGCAGAGACTGGGGATGGAGTATGGACAGCCTATCCAGCACAAGTGGGTTACAAAATCTATAGAAACAGCCCAGCGCAGGGTAGAGTCTCAGAATTTTGAAATCAGAAAGCATCTTTTAGAATATGATGATGTTATGAATATACAGCGTCAGACCATTTACACCCTTAGACGAAATGTCCTTGCTGAAGATGACATATCTTCACAGATAGAAGAAGATATACGAGACATTGCTGAAATCCTTGTTGATAGATTCTGCCCTGAAGGTGTTCCTGTAGACGAATGGGATATAGCAGGAATAGAAAATGAAATCTACAAATTATATGGTATTCAGATAAAAATTGATACCCAAACACCAAACTTTGAAAATATTGTACAGCAGGTAGCATCCCACTTTAAGGATTTTTTGAACAGAAAGAAGCAACAAATAGGAGAAGACTATTACAACAGGCTTCAAAAGATATTCTATTTACAATCGATAGACAGATACTGGAGAGAACATCTTGTTGCTATGGAAAAATTACGCGAGGGTATTGGCCTAAGGGGATATGCCAACATCGATCCTAAGCAGGAGTATAAAAAAGAGGGCTACAATCTTTTTATTGATATGCTACATGCTATGAAACAGGATGTTCTGAGAAAGCTATGTCTTGTTCAGATACGTGAAGAAAAAGAGGAAGAAGAGGAGCCTAAACTTGAGTTTAAGCCAGCAAAATTACAGTATCTGCATGGTGGCTCTACTGGTCAGGCGGCTCCAACCACTGTGCGAAAAGAGAAAAAGGTGGGGCGAAACGATCCATGTCCGTGTGGGAGTGGCAAAAAATATAAAAAATGTTGCCTGCGAAAGGATCAAAAATTAGCATCTTAGAATAATTAATTTTGGAGATGATTATGAGAAGGGAGGCTTCTGTAGATGGATTGTTTTATCCAAGGGATAAAGATGCCCTTCGTAGACAACTACAGGAATTTTTGAAAGGGGCAGATGGTTCAGTTGAGGCAAAGGTGGTCATCGCGCCACATGCAGGTTATATCTATTCCGGTGGTATTGCAGGTCAGGCCTACAGACAGATATCCATACCCGATACTGTTGTTGTTATGTCTCCGAATCACACTGGCCTCGGTACCCGTGCGTCAATAATGTCAAGCGGAGAGTGGATGACTCCTCTTGGTACTGTTAAGATTGATGAGACGCTTTCAGAGCTACTCTTAAAAAGGATCGATCTATTGATGGATGATGCTGCTGCACATATAAAGGAGCATGCCATAGAGGTACATTTACCATTTCTTCAGTATCTGAATCCCTCTGTCAGGCTTGTACCAATAACTCTCTGGCATCTTGGTCTTGATGAGTGTAGAATACTGGGTGAGGGATTAAAGGAGGTGATAACAGAATATAAAGAGCGTGTACTTGTTGTTGCAAGTACAGATATGTCTCATTACGAAAATCATGAAATTGCACAAAAAAAAGATAGGCTTGCTATAGAGAAGATACTCAATATCGATCCAGAAGGACTGTACAATGTAGTTACAAAAAATAGTATCTCAATGTGTGGTGTAATACCAACAACTGTAGCGCTGTACTACGCACGGGCAACTGGTGCAAAAGATGCCTGGATGTGTGCCTATGGAACAAGCGGGGAAAAGAGTGGAGATTTTAACAGTGTTGTGGGGTATGTATCAGTTATAATAGATTGATAGGAGACAAATTGGATAATGAGAACACAAAATGTGGCCTTATAGGGATAGTTGGTCTGCCAAACGCAGGCAAATCTACACTTATTAATCGACTGGTGAAGCACAATCTCTCTATAGTTACAAGAAAACCACAGACAACGAGATGTGATATTAAGGCGATTCTTACTGAAGATAATAAGCAATATGTTTTTATCGATACTCCAGGTGTCTTTGACCCTGAAAATGCGCTCGACGTATATATGAATGAAAGGGTCGATTATGTTATAAACGATTCAGACCTGATTCTATTTCTTGTTGAACCGCCAGGGGTGGATTTTAACAGAGATTTTATAGAAGATGGGGAGTATATTGTTGAAGATCGCAACAAAAAGATTGTAAACAAGATAAAGGAGTATAAAAAAACCGCTTTTTTGTGTATCAATAAGGTTGACGTATTTAAAAAAAAGGAGTTACTTATCCTCATGTCTGCAAGATACAATGCTCTGTTTGACTTTGAGGAGACCTTTTTTATATCTGCCCTTACTGGTGAGGGTATAGATGAGCTGATGCAACATATAGGGGAAAGTCTTCCAGATGGTCCATTTTTGTACGATCCAGAATTCTTAAGTGATAGAAATGAACGTTTTTTTGTTTCAGAGATAATCAGGGAAAAGATCAAGATTGCCACAAAGAAAGAGGTCCCATACAAAAGCGCTGTTGCAATAGAGGAATTCAGGGAGGAAACTGATCCTTTATATATAAGGGCCATTATCTATGTTGAAAAGAGGTCACAAAAAAAGATTATGGTTGGTAAAGGTGGGCAGATGATCAAGAAGATAGGTATGATGGCCAGGAAAGATATTGAAG
>CAYSBA010000193.1:0-3653 GCA_964429075.1 uncultured bacterium | reverse complement strand
CAAAAAGGAGAAACCTATGAGATCTATACTCTCTCTTTTTAAGAAGTCCCCATTTGGACCACTTAAAGCCATGGTCTCAGAGATTACAAACTGTGTAGAAAAAGTCCCTATCATAATAGATGCTGTTGAAAAAAAGGATTGGCAACAGGTTGAAAGTATCGCAAAAGAGATATCCGAACTCGAGCATAATGTAGATTTAATTAAAAATGAGATAAGAGACAATTTACCTGCATCTATCTTTTTGCCTGTTAACAGATCAGACTTTTTAAATGTACTTGTGTCTCTTGATTCAATCGCAGATTGTGCCGAAGATATAGGAGTGCTCCTTACAATGCGAAAAATGGATATACCAGAATATCTTAAAAAAGATCTTGATGAATTTGTTGATGTATCTATAAATACGTACAAAAAGGCTGCCTCTATATTTGATGAGCTGGATGGAGTTGTAGAGCTCTCCTTTGGTGGTGAAATGGCAAAACATATAATAAATCTTACTATGCAAGTCAGCGAAGAAGAACATAAGGCAGATCTGATTCAGGATCGTATCCTAAAAAATATATTTAATCACGAAGATGAATTGGGTGCTGTTGCAATCTTAATGTGGCTAAAGATCCTTCAAAAAATAGGAGACTTAGCAAATCTGTCAGAAAAAATGGTAAATCGTTTTAGACTCTGGCTTTCCTGAAAAATGACATTATTCATTCTCTTTTTAACCATATTAGCAGGACTGTACAATGCGTGGGCAATAGGTGCCAACGATGTAGCCAACGCTATGGGCACTTCAGTTGGTTCTAAGGCGTTGACGTTTAAACAGGCTGTGGTTGTTGCAGCAATCTTCGAATTTTCAGGATCAGTTCTGGTTGGTAGTCATGTAAGTAACACCATAAGAAAATCTATTGTTGATATCTCCTTTTTTGCAAACAATCCAGATCTTCTTATGTACGGTATGTGTGCTGCCCTTCTGGCCGCTGCTATTTGGTTGAATATTGCAAGTTATCTTGGCTGGCCTGTCTCAACAACCCACTCGATTGTAGGTGCTGTAATAGGTTTTGGCATCAATGCAGGCGGATTTAGTATCCTTAATTGGGGCAAGATTACTCAGATAGTACTATCATGGCTTACATCTCCTGTAATGGGAGGTATAATGTCTTATTTTATATTCAAATCTATTTCAAGATTTATTTTAAACACAAACAAACCATTAACTCAAATGAAAAAGATTGCATGGATATATATCTTTGGACTCTTCTTTGTCATTAGCCTTGTTACCCTTTTTAAAGGCCTAAAAAATCTACATCTAAATTACTCCTTTACAGGTGCTATGCTATTATCATTTATAGTTGCAATAGCCATATCTATTGTTGCACACTTTTTAATAAAAAGATTAATTTCTGATTCTGAAGATCAAGACACAAGAAAGTTTAGAATTATAGAAAAAGTGTTTGGATTTCTACAGATAGTTACTGCATCAACTGTGGCATTTGCACATGGTGCAAATGATGTGGCAAATGCAGTTGGTCCCATGTCTGCTGTCATCAGTATATTTAATACAGGGACCGTACTTCAGAAGGTGCCTATTCCAATGTGGGTCCTTGTTGTTGGAGGCATTGGCATCGTAATCGGCCTTGCAACATTTGGCTACAGAGTTATAAAAACAGTAGGTCATTACATAACTGAACTGACACCAACGAGAGGCTTCTCAGCAGAATTTGGGGCAGCAATAACCATACTCGTCGGATCAAGGATGGGGATCCCACTATCCACAACCCATGTACTTGTAGGATGTGTCATCGGCGTTGGGTTTGCAAGAGGAATGAGTGCACTAAACTTTAAAATAATAAGAGAGATCATCTTTTCATGGTTGATTACCCTGCCATTTACTGGATTTTTGACCATCTTTTTGTACAAACTATTTGTTGCTATCTTTTGATTGCAAATTTTTTTTTCTTTTTCCCATGATAAATAATACTGGACAATCTATACATATCTATTTTAAAATAACCATTATTAATTCAGAATGGCTTTTTGATAACAAAATGGGAAGGTTATGAACGAAGATATATACAAGAAACTTCGATACAACATGGTGGAACAACAGATCAAAAGACGCGGCATAAAAAATCAACTTGTACTTTCTGCCATGAAAAAGGTAAAAAGACACCTCTTTGTCCCTTTGAAATTTCAAAACTGTGCGTATGACGACAAACCACTTCCTATCGGTATGGGACAGACAATATCTCAACCCTACATTGTTGCATTTATGACAGAAAAGATTGATCCCAAAAAAAATTTTAGGGTTCTTGAAATAGGTACAGGCTCAGGATACCAGGCAGCAGTACTTGCAGAAATTGTTAAAGAGGTCTATACTATTGAAATAATAGAAGATATATTTAATGCAGCCAAAACAAGGCTAACGAATCTAAATTACACAAACATACATTTAAAATGTGCAGATGGTTATCAGGGATGGCAAAGTAAATCCCCTTTTGATGCGATAGTAGTAACCGCTGCTGCAAAAAGGGTCCCAGAACCACTCTTACAACAATTAAAGAAAGGTGGTAAGATGATTATCCCAATAGGTGATCAATTTCAGAATCTTGTTTTATATGAGAAAATAGATGAAAATTCTTATAAGAAAGAGGATCTTTTGCCAGTACTTTTTGTACCAATGACAGGAAAGATAAGGGAAAAATGAAAGAGATAAACCCTGAAAAAAAAGCTGCCCAAAAGATTGCAAAAAAACTTATCAATAAAGGCTTTGAGGCATATTTTGTTGGTGGGTCGGTTAGAGATGAGCTGATGCAAAGAAAACCAAAAGATTATGATGTTGTAACAAATGCAAGACCATATCAGATCAAAAGACTCTTCAAAAAGGCAGTCCTTGTGGGTGAAAAATTTGGAGTGGTAAAGGTTCTATTTGAAGGGTATCTCATTGATGTGGTCACCTATAGATCTGAATCAGGCTATTCTGACAGAAGAAGACCAGATAACGTAAGATTTGCTGACCTTAAGGAAGATCTGAAAAGAAGAGACTTTACAATAAACGCACTCATACAACATCCTTTAACTGGAGAGATCATTGACTACTTCGGTGGCAAACAGGATATCAAAAATCGTATAATACGTTGTATAGGAGACCCAAAGGAAAGGCTAGATGAAGATAGACTTAGGATTTTAAGGGCTGTAAGATTTGCATCAACTCTCGGTTTTGACATTGAGGAAAGGACAAAACAGGCAATCCTGAATAGAGGTAAAATGGGTGTGGTAGACTATGTCAGTATGGAAAGGATACGGGATGAACTTATCAGAATGCTCTGTGACAGAGGGGCTCCACGAGCACTTGAACTCCTCAAACAACTATCATTGCTTGATGAAATACTGCCTGAGGTCTCAAGGATGTCAGGGACTCTGCAACCTAAAAATTATCATCCTGAAGGAGATGTATTTGAACATACAAAAAAGATTCTATCATTGGTAGAAGATAGTTTCCTAAAAGATACTGCATTCGTTTTTGGCTGTCTTTTGCATGATGTGGCAAAACCGGTCACAATGAGGGTACGTGAGGATGGTAAGATCACATTTTATGGACATTGTGAACTGGGTGCAAAAATGACAACAAACATAATGAAAAGACTTAAATTTTCAAACAGGGA
>CAYSBA010000192.1:0-3661 GCA_964429075.1 uncultured bacterium | reverse complement strand
GATTATACACACAGGCCAAACTCCTATCACCCAATAACATTACAGACAGCCAACAAACCAGGGAAATTCTCAAATTTAGAGGTATCCATACTACCCAAGAATGAGTTCAAAGATATACAGCAAAAGATCGATATAAGGGTCTTTAATCCCTTAGACACATATTTTAAAGGAGTCTTGTTGATTAAGTTTCTCGATAACAGATCCAATATCATCTTTACTGAAGAGATAAATATACCACAGGTCAGACCAAAAGATTCATACAGGACATTCATCTGGCTCGATACAAGGAATGTATCATCATATTCCTATTCAATACAGGGAGGTTTCTATAAGCCATAGTACTCATGTCAGAATGTTTTGACGTTCTTATAAGGGGAGCAGGAGAGCTTGCAAGTGCGATTGCTATTAGATTGTATAGAGCAGGATATAGAATTGCCCTCACAGAAATAGAAAATCCTCTCTGTATAAGACGAAGTATCTCATTTTCAGATGCAGTGTATGATGGCCAAAAGGAGGTAGAGGGTGTAACGGCAGTAAGATACGAACTTTTAAAGGATCACAAAAATATGATCCCTCTTTTTGTAACTGAGGATATCCCAGATATAGAATTTGCCTCACTTGTAGATGCAAGGATGCTAAAACGACATGTTAACTATTCAGATATTATGAAAAAAAATATAGTGGTTGTAGGGATTGGTCCTGGATTTGTAGCACCAGAAAATTGTAACGCCTGCGTTGAGACCAAAAGGGGTTATTATCTTGGAAGATCTATATACAGCGGATCTACTGCACCAGATACTGGCACACCTGCACCTGTTCTTGGAAAGATAGAGCGTGTGGTATGGTCGCCAGAAGATGGAATTTTTACAACAAAAAAAGAGCTGGGCGAATGGGTCAGCAAAGACAGCCCCTTAGGAGAGGTATCATATCATAAGATCTTTTCTCCGATTGATGGACTTATCAGAGGACTCATACGAAACAATACCCCTGTAAAAAAAGGCACAAAATTGGTAGATATTGACCCAAGAAATGAAAAGGCATATTTATATAGGGTCTCTGATAAAGGGCTTGCTGTGGCAGGTGGTGTGATTGAGGTTCTCCTTCATTTCGGTATCCTGCCAGAAGGTAATATAAGGACAAAAGATTAAATCTATGTTAACAAATCCTGTAAATAATAGGACAAACAAATGCACCCTCTTTTATAACTAAAACATCGGCATATCCTCTTACAAAATCTTGCATCTTAGATAAAAACTCTTCAATATCCGTATAATGCAAAACAAAAGACTTATTTCCTCTTAATATATCCTTACGGGCGTAAAGTAGATAATGCACCCCCTCTGGTGCCTTTGGTCTGATTCCAAATCTGTAGATCTCACTGTTAATGGTTGTGATATCCCCACTTAATCTCATATCAGGTGAAAATCCTGCTATTACGCCACCTTTTTTTACAAATTTTGTTGCAGAAGCGATTGCCTTTGTAAATTGATACAGGGAATCCCCAACCGGTGATCCGGCCATTACTACAACAATGTCATATTTAGTTCTAACATCTTTGCCAAAGATTTTAAGTACCCTTCCTGCTGCTTCTCTAAATGCGAGTCTAAAATCACCAGAAAAAACATCTATGATATATCCATCAGGAGCTGCCACTACATTGATGCTAAAGATAGGTCTTTCTATAAGGGTAACTCCCTGTTCCAAATCCTCTCGTGCAGGATTTTTTTCAACAATCCCAATATCAGACTTGGGATGCACCCTCTTTTTATGATTCTGAGATATGCTATCTTTGAAGGCTATTCCAGGTAAAAGTGCCTTTGCACCTCCAGAAAAACCGGCAAAATAGTGAGGTTTTACAAGACCGATGGTTATAATCAAATCTGCCCAAAGAATAAGTCTGTTTAGCCATACCTCTGTCGGCTTTAGCCCACGTTGAAGATTTACTATCGCTTCTGGATCATTTATTACAGGTTTTGCAAAAGGTTCATCTTTTGCAAAATTAACTGCAGGATCATGCTCTGTTTTCTCTTTGTCAATCTTTAAAAAATCTTCAAAAAAATCGCTTATGTCTACTTCAGTGCTTCCAAAATGATGCATCATTCTTTTGTCTTTAGAATCATGAAATTCCCAGTTAATATCAGCTTCTGACACTATACTTATCCCACTCTCTTTTAGAGTCTCCTTAGAATGATTACCCGAGGCTGTTATCAATCTTAATTCTTTATTTTTACCTGCCATTGAAAGGATAAATTTTAATATTGAGTCCTTATCAAATCTTCTTGTTGAATCCGGGACGCAGATCAATATCCTTTTTGAGTCTGCTACTAAATCAGAAAGAGGATCGCTGGATATCGGTTCAATTAAAGACCTCTCAATCAATTCACAAGGTGTTTGATTGCAATAATCCTCTTTAAGGTGATCAAAATCAAATGTATCAATCCTGTTACACCATTTGGATCTCTTTAATAGATCTAAAAATGCATTATGTTTCATTTATCTCTACCAAAGAGCTTCTCAAAATCCTTTCTTTTCAAAATAACATAGGTAGGTCTACCATGAGGACAACGACCGGGCTCATCAAGGTTTGTCATCCCTCTGAGCAATTCCTCTGCCTCCCTCTGAAGGAGTGAAACATTGCCTTTTAAAGAATTGTGACAGGCAAGACTCTTTAAAATACTATCAACCAGTTGTGGGACTTTAGTTTTGTCACTTTTTTCGATAATCTCCAACAATTCATGAATTACCTGTTCTATATCGTTTATGTCAACAAGAACAGGTGCTGCGTTAACAACAACTCTTGTCTCATCAAGAAAGTGTATATCAAATCCAAACCTTAAGAGTTCCTTCTCAAGCCTTGCTCTTAATTCTTCATCCAGGTATTCTATCTCCAACATAAGTGGGAAAAGTATAGACTGAGATCCCAATCTGTTGTCTTCAAAGTCTCTTTTTAATTTCTCGTAGGTTATCTTTTCAGAAACAGCATGCTGATCTATAATAAATAGACCCTCATCAGATAAAAATAGTAGATACGTATCAAAGATGTGGCCAAGAAAATTAAATCTCTTATCTTCTGTAACCACATCTAAGGATTCAGAGCAAGAAAAGATGTTATCTACCTCAATTCCCCTTTTTTCGCTTGTATAGTTAGATGTTTTATTTTTTAGGATATTATCATCTTTGATATAACCTATTTTGTTGTTATCTAATTTATACTCAATCTTGAGATCTCTTCTAAATGTTAAAGCAGCAAGGTCATGTACGTAGCGATAGATCTGTTTTTCGTTTTTAAATCTAATCTCGGTCTTTTGTGGATGTACATTTACATCAAAATTTTCTGGTTTTGTCTCGATAAAAAGGACACAGCGAGGGAACAGATCCCTGCCCTCAAGACCGGGGATACCTGATATCAATGCATGAAGCAGTGTACTGGATCTTATCCACCTTCTGTTTACAAATATGAATATCTTCCTTCTGTCCCTTACAAAAAAATCCCTATCAGAACAAAAAATCTCTGCAAAAAAATCAGGGCCCTCTATCCTGCATGTTAAAATCCCGCTGGTATCAACACCAAGAACCTCAGCAGAACGTGTAAGTCTGTCTGACCTATACAATTCGAGTGTCTTTCTTCCATCCACCCTCAGCCTAAAAGTAACATTATTAG
>CAYSBA010000191.1:0-3667 GCA_964429075.1 uncultured bacterium | reverse complement strand
ACAGCAAGCTCAGGTAACAGTTCTCCCGGCACTCCAAATATCGTTATCTTCTTACTAAGCCTTATAATAAAGGTTTCAGACTTAATATAGGGTTTGTTTTGGTCACTTATCTCCTTTGTCCAGTCAAAATTGTACACATCTCTTTTAAAGATCTCCTTTTCAGGATTTATATGTCCAAATAACATGATCGTCTGAAAAACCTTATTATCAACTGGGAAAAGGAAAGTCCTTGCAATAATCTCTGGATTTATATCTGTTTCATCTATCTTTTCTGCATTTGCAAGTGCATTAAGGGCCTTTTCAGCAAGTATCTTGCCCATCGCTTCTACCTTATCAAAATAGCTATGGCTGTAGGTGTTGCCGTCTCTACCATGAACAGTTACACCAAGAGGTGTCATCATACCTCCAACAGCACCACTCATATATACAACAATACCACCAATACCATCTATTGCAGGTGCATCACCCTCCTGAGGAAGACCCTCTTCTATATACTTTCTTGTATAGTATACAAAATCGGCAGAGAGTAGATCGTTTATATCACTCAATCCTTCAGGGTGGTTTGCCCAGTTCACAAGTGTTGCAATTGTCTCATCTGTATTTTTGTCAACAAATCTCAGAAGTGTCATCTCATCATCATATATTTTCGGATCTCTGTGGTCGTAGATAAGACTATCTACACCTGTAAAAACCTTAGTTGCATATAGGTTGGCCTCTTTTACCGAATCGTAGGCATTAATAATATCATTTGCAATCTGCTCTATTGCCCAATCCATCCAGTATTCATTCACGCCCCTTTTATCAGGAACATCACTTAGAGGATCAGCAATCCCCCACTGTCCCATAGAATCAGGTGCCTCATGATCATGTGTTGAACTTATCAAAATATAATCAAGATCAACATCTGGTCTCAGCTCAGACACCTTTTCTCTTATCTTATCTACATCATCATGGAATAGTCCAATAAAATCCAGTGAAGTAATTGAAAATGCCACATCTCCTTTTTCTATAACGATCGTCCTTGACCAGATGGGATCGTGGATATCTTTCATCGGTCTGTTACGATGAAAACCAGCAAGCCAGAAGCCGTCGAACTGACCATTCCCTTCACCGTAGTCAGCTCCGGGATATCCATCATCGCCAGGGCACAATCTATCCCAACCACAGTCAAAGAACCAGTCAGGCTTGCCATCTCCTTCTGAACCATCCGGATCAGGACCAGGATAATCCTCTTCAAAATCACAGACTCCATCGGTACCACAGTCTGGATAGTCAAGGAACTTTTCATTAAGGCTTACACAGTAACCATGTCTATCCCAGGGATTTTCTGCATCAAAGTAGCACTTTTTCATATAGTTTGGATTTACCACCTCAAACCCTGGAGGTGATATATCTGTTTTGGAGGCACCGACCATAAGTGGTCCTTCGGTGCTTTCACATGTAGTAAGACCAGGACATACTACGGTAAAGGTCTCCTCTTTGTTCCCTTCATTGTCGTTATTGTTATTGTTCCCGGCGCCGGAATTTGAAGACGATTTACACCCACAGGTCAAAAAAAGAAAAAGCATTACAGCAGTAATATATCTCTTCATGACTTGCTCCAAAAAACAACTATTTACCCTGTTGATCCCTTGCCTTTGGTGGATCAAAGGAGAGTATATTTATGCTGTCTGGTTCTATAAAAATCCTGTATACACCCAGGATATATGTCTTACCATTTATTGTGCCTTTTGCGGCAACGATGTTTTCACCAGATTCAAAATCAATACCTATATAAAGTCCATCCTTATTCGTAGCAAGCTGATCATTCTTTGGATAGTGGTTGTCCGTTCCATCTGTATATACCATCTTGGGTGGCCACTTTGCAAAACCAATAACCACATTTTCAAGCTGGTTGCCATAACAGTCGCGTATCTCACCGGCAAGGGCACCATGACCTGGAGATATCCCATTTGGATAGCCTGCCATGGTTGGTATCAGATCAACCGAATCCTGACTTACAATGTTTGCAGCAAAATGCACATAACCATCCTGCTCTTCCATGTTTTTATCTAAGTAGATGTAATATCTGTAGGTATCAAAGTATTTATCTTTTTTGTCGCCAGAGCCATAGACAAAAAAGATAAGCGGTTCACCAGTGGGGAATAGGGTTTCACCAAAGTCATAGTATCCATCACTGATACTATTGCCCTTCTGGATTGTTACTGTACTTGCGAGAAGCTGATCCTTTTTACCTGTTGTAATATCCATACTGTATACTTCTACATTAAGATCTCTTGTGTTTGTCTTCAGACCAAAAACATCTATATCTCCCATCAATTTAACCTGCTCACCCTTTTGAGGCAACAGGCTATCATCTTCATAACATGATACAAAAGATTCATCGAATCCATCTACAGGTTCCCATGTACCACTATTCTCTTTGTATGCCTTCATATCTCCAAGATCAGGTGGTTCGTAGAAATATACACCGAGTTGTTCATCAAAGGTACAGCCTGGGCAGTTTGGATCACCTGTAGTGTTTTTGTTGTTATCGTTGCTCCCGCCTCCAGAACAGGCAACTACCAAAAGGGCAACAATGAATGCCATAAGAAGATCTCTTTTCAATAACATACCTTCCTCCTTATCTGTTTGATTGATTTTTCAAAATTACATGATTGCTGATTGTTTGTCAATCAATGGTTTGCTCAAATATCGCTTTTCTGGTATCTGACAGAAAATGAAAGAAAAAATCGTAAAATTCAACAGTCTTGTTGAGATTATAGAACAAAAGAGAAGACTCAGAAAAACAGTTGGTCTTGCAAATGGAGTATTTGATATCCTACATGTAGGACATATAAGATATCTGTCCGATGCATCAAAGATGGTTGATGTGCTTGTTGTTGCTATCGATTCTGATAGATGGACAAGGACTCACAAAGGTCCAGACAGACCTCTCACCCCAGAAGATGAAAGAGCAGAGATAATAGCTTCAATTGACTATGTAGATTATGTCTTCATCTTTGATGGTCCCTTATCCGATTATATCCTAAGGTTAAAACCGGACCTTCAGATCAAAGGAAGAGATTATACTCCAATTGATGTACCAGAGCGAAGTGCTGTTGAATCCTATGGAGGTAAAGTAGTAATAGCGGGCGATCCAAAAGATCACTCGAGCAGTGATATTATTAAAAAAATAAAGAATGGAGGTTACTGATGGCTCTTGATGAAAGGCTTTTGAAGATCCTTGCATGCCCAAAATGTAAGGGGGATTTAGAGTATAAAGGTGATAAAGATGTTTTGATCTGTCATAGCTGTTCGCTTGTCTACCTTATCGAAGAGGATATTCCAATCATGCTCATAGATGAAGCAATCCCGCTGGACCAATGGCAGGATTCACAGAAAAAGGACAAAAATGATTAGATTGGAAAGGATATTAAAATCAATTAAAGAATGCGGTATAGATGTAAAAAAAGTAGAACCTCTTACTAAAGAGGCATCTGCACGAGAGTATTACCGTATTTACAATGAGCGATCTGATACCTTTGTTCTGATGTTACTGCCCTTGGAGGGGGAAAAGCATGAAGAGATAGGAGGGTACGAAAACCCCACTCAAAAACCTGCATTTATCACAATGTCAGAATTCTTTTTTAAAAACTCAATCCCTGTACCTAAGGTTATTACCTAT
>CAYSBA010000190.1:0-3668 GCA_964429075.1 uncultured bacterium | reverse complement strand
TTGGCCCAGAATATCCCTGAACCCTGCCTATTACATCGTAGCTATCGAATGCATAGCCGGATTTTTTTGAATTTTTGATGGCCCTGTATGCTGGTGGTTGACCCTCTTTTTTTGTAAATCTATTTGTGTCAGGAAGGACAAATTTCAGTGCCTTTTTTTCTAATCCGCCAATATCGATCTTTTGATTGTTCAATCTGTTATAGAAAAATGATATAATGAGTATGATCCAGAACAGAATGTGTAGTCTTTTTGTGTTATTGATCATTAAGAATGCCTTTCTTTTTAGCATAAAGATCAGCATAATAAGGATTTGTTAAAAGAAGGTCCCTGTGACTACCCACGCCCACTATCCTGCCATCTTTAAAAACATAGATTCTATCTGCCATCTCAACAAAACCCATTCTGTGTGCAATAAAAATCACTGTTCTGTTAGAATTCAACAATAGATTTTTTAACTTTGATTCAAGGATGTTGTCCATTGAGGATGTAGCTTCGTCGAGGATAATAAATGGTTTGTTGTTTATGGTAAGTTCAGAGACAGAAAAGAGCTGTTTCTGTCCTTCTGATAGGTTGCTCCCACCACTTTTTATATCTATTCTACCAGATAATCCAATCTGAGATTTTAGATCCATATCACCTATTTTTAATGATTTTTTTCCTGATAAAACAAATGCCTCCTGGGGTACATAACCAATGTGGCTCCTCAGCCAATTTTTATCTATCCTATTTATGTCAATACCATCAATCGTGATTCTCCCTTTTGTTGGATAATAAAGGGCAATCAAAAGTTTCATTGCCGTTGTTTTTCCACTTCCAGTATTTCCGACAAGGGCAATAGATTCGCCTGGGTTTACTACAAGATTTATGTTGTTTAAGACTGGTTCTTTACGATTGTTGTAAGAGAAAGAGACATTCTCAAATCTGACCTTTCCATAAAATTTTTCATGTCTAACATTGCCTGATACCTCAGGTTCATCCGATATATAAAAATTGTAAACCTTGGATGCAGCTGCTACAGATGACTGAAATACCGCAAGGTTCTGGGTAAGGTGTCTTAAGGGATGAAAGAAACGCCTTATATATTCCACAAAGGCAATAACCTCGCCTGGTGTAACAGCTGAGCTGAATTTTATAGCACCTATCAACAGGGTAGATATGCATGATGTCATGGTCAGTTCCACAACAGCAGAGACCCGACTCTCTTCCACAACAGTGGAGAGGTTTAGTCTGAGATAGTTTTTATTAAGTGGGAGAAATCTTTTTTTCATCTCTTCAAACAGTCTGAGAGACTTTATGGTTTCGGATCTGTCAAAACTCTCCTGAGAGAGTGCATTTAGCTGTGCCGCAACAGTCCTCATATCTGCATACAGGCTCCTTAATCTTTTGATCTCAAAATGGACATAGATTATAAAGATTGGGATGGGTATAAATGAAAACAATGCCAGCTTCCACCGATATACAAACATTATAAGAGCTGTAAAGAAGATAAGAACAAAATCAGAAAGCATGGGCAAAAGACCAGAGGTAAGCATCTGCCCGAGTATCTCTACATCTTGAGTCATTCTTGTAAGGATTTTTCCAGATGACCTTCTTTCAAAAAAGGATAGTGGAAATGATAGGACCCTTCTTATTATCTCAACCCTCATATTGTGTATGATCTCATTGCCAAATCTGCCCATTCCCCAGGTACTTAGAAAACTTAACAAGCCCTTAACGATAGAGATAACTACAAGTAGTATACCAAATTCCACAAATCCGCTCGATCTACCAGATAGTATAAAGTGATCTATTCCGTATCCATAGAGATAGGGTTCAACAAGTATCATAAGATCTTTCAGAACTAATAGGACCCCTATAATCAAAATGAGTCCTTTTTCAACCAGCACATAGGAACCAAGCCAGTATATAGCGCCTTTTAACTCATTTGATGCCTTCATCTTCTACTATTAGTCGAAACAGGTTGTTGTTTTCGTATAGAAATTCAAATGAGCCATCCCCTACAACTTTGCCCCTATCCAGAATAATGATTCTATCGAGCATCCTCAGGGTTGCTACTCTGTGTGTTGCAATTATCATTGTTATATCTTTTTCTAATTTGAAAAGTCTTTGTAGTATCCTGTATTCTGTCTCACCATCTAATTGTGATGTAGGATCATCAAGTAGCATAAAATCGGGTTCTTTTATGATTATTCTTGCAAAGCAGAGTCGTTGTCTCTGTCCACCTGATAGAAGGATTCCCCTTTCACCCACCTGTGTATCAAGGCCTTTAGGTAGTCTTTCTACAAAATCCCTCATCTCTACCAGATCGAGTATATCTAACAACTCCCTTTCTGTTGCCTGTGGTTTTACAAGCCTTAAATTATCTTTGATGCTCATAGAGAATAATCGATCGTTCTGTGTAACCGATACAATACTCTCTCTTACAGACACTGGATCCACATCTTTATGGCAGATGCTATCATAAAAGATGCTGCCACTGTCTGGATAACGAAGGAGATTTATTAAACTTAAAAGGGTAGATTTTCCGGAGCCAACAGGCCCTGTTATCCCTATTTTTTGACCTTTTTCAATAACGAGATTGATATCATTAAGTCGTAAAGAGCGCTCCCCTTCTACTGCTACATGCTCCAGCCTTATAACCTTTAGATCATTTATTTTTATCCTATTTTTAAAAGTTTCAATCTCTATCTTGATATTTAAGACCCTGTTTATTCGATCCATTGCAGCCTTACCTCTATTAATAAGATTGATTGTCCATCCGAGTGCCACAGCAGGAAAGATGAGTGTGGCAACATACGACTGCATGGCTGCAATATCACCAATACTTACAAGACCCTTATGGTACCTGAATCCTCCTACAAAAAGTACTACTAAAAACATAAGTGAAGATAATGATTCTACAGAACCAACCATGGATGCAGAAGCCTTTGACATCTTAATACTTGCATCTTTGTAATCCTGACTGAGCAGTGCAATGCTGTCTGTTATCTTTGTTTCAAGGAGGTTTGCCTTTATACCAAGAATTCCGGTTAGAATCTCCAGTACCCTCTCATTTATCACCGATAATATGGATTGGACCTTGCTTGAACATAAATACACCCTTTTTGAGAAAAATCTTGTTGATAAAAGGACAAGACATGCAGTAATAAGTATAATTGTGGCAGTTACTGCATCGATATAGAACATAAAAAAAATTGAAAATATTGCGACAAAGAGAGCATTTGTGGAGTATAAGATGCCTGGTCCAAACATGGATCTGACAAGTCTTGCATCGCTTGTGAAACGTGAGACAAGATCCCCAGTATCCCACTTCTCAAGATCGTTTCCCTTAAACTGTAAGACCCGTTTAAAAAGATTATCTTTTATAAAATACTCTACCTTTCGGCAGGCACCAAGGATGTAGTAACGAGACCCAATCCGAATTATGCAGATCAATAGGGAAATGGCAATAAGTTCTAATATTACTCTTCTTACAATATACCAGCTGGAAAGATTGTCGAGTGCCTTTTTGATAAAAATAGGGATAAGCATTGTAAGACCGATTGTGAGTATCAGAAGGATTATCCCTTTTATATAATCGGACCTGTACTGTTTTAGTATGGATTTAAAGTTAATCATAGATAAAAGCGATTTATACTCATTAGTAAAAAATGTTGCAACCCACCCAT
>CAYSBA010000189.1:0-3686 GCA_964429075.1 uncultured bacterium | reverse complement strand
CTGTTCGAGTATATACTCAAGTTCTTTTAATCTCTTTTCACGATTAAATGACTCTGAAATACCCTTTTCCATATAATCTCTATGAGCTAACATCTTATCAAAAAGATCATCAATGCCCTGATCCCTTAGTGCATCAGTCCTGACTAAGGATACACTGTACCCTGTAGGTGAGGTCTTTTTGGCAAATTCTGCCTCCATTAATCTAAACATTCTATCTGCCCCCTCTTTCTGGCATTTGTTTAATACAAGTATATCTGCAAGCTCAAGCATACCGGCCTTCATCAGCTGTATATCATCACCGGAGTCTGGAGATACTACCTCAATCAGGGTATCTGCTACAAATCTTATTGAAGTCTCCACCTGCCCCACTCCCACAGTCTCTACAACAACAGTATTAAAACCGCATCCAAAAAGAATCCATATAGCTGCTCTTACAGATTTAGACAGTCCGTCCATGCTTCCTCGCGTGGCCATGGATCTTATAAAGATACCATCCTCAGGATTGTGGGACTGCATTCTTACTCTATCTCCAAGTAATGCCCCTCCAGAAATAGGACTTGTAGGATCAATTGCAAGTATCCCGGCCTTTATGTTGTTTTTTACAAATCTCTCAATTAATCTCGATATCAGAGTACTCTTACCCACTCCTGGGCTACCGGATATACCGAACACATATCCCTCTTTTGTATCATTACCTAAAAGCTCAAATAGATCAGGAGTTAAGGCAGGTCTATCTTCAACAAACCTGATCAGACGGGAGATCATCCTTACATCGCCTGATCTGGCCTTTTTGACTATTTGATCGAGAGAAAGGTCCATCATTGTGACAACAACATCTTTGCTATAACAAGTCGTTGAATCTCTGAGGTACCCTCCCCTATCTCAGTAAGCTTTGCATCTCTGTAGTATCTTTCAACATTGTAATCTGCCACATAACCATAACCACCATGTATCTGTATTGCCATTCTGGCACATTCCATGGCTATATTTGATGCAAACAGCTTTGCCATTGCTGCCTCTTTTTTGAAGGGCCGACCCTGATCAGCAAGTGTTGCAGCCCTGTATACCATAAGCCTTGCAGCCTCTGTCTGTGTAGCCATATCTGCAATCATCCATTGTATTGCCTGAAATTCTGAGATTGGTCTACCAAACTGTGTACGTTCTTTTGCATAGGCAATAGAATCTTCAAGGGATCCCCTTGCCAATCCTGCCGCAAGAGCACCTATTATAATCCTTCCCTTATCGAGTATTCTCATTGTATCGTAAAAGGCCTTACCCTCTTCTCCAAGTAGATTTTCACAGGGTACCTTTACATTATCAAACACAAGTTCTGCTGTATCTGAAGCTCTCATACCCAGCTTAGAATGTATTGGACGCTGCTCAAATCCTTCCATATCCTTCTCTAAGATAAAGGCACTTATGCCCCTGTTACGATTTTCTGGATCGTCATGGGTCCTTGCCATTACTACAAATACATCACCAACACTACCTTGAGTAATAAACATCTTAGATCCATTTAAGATCCAAAAATCTCCATCCCTTTTTGCAGTTGTTTTCATTGCTACAGCATCTGATCCAGAGCCTGGCTCTGTAAGTCCCCATGCACCAAGCCACTGACCTGTTGCAAGTTTACTCAGGTATCTATTCTTCTGTTCGGTTGTCCCTGCAAGTGCAATGTGGGCACTACAAAGACCGTTGTGGGATGCCACAGTTAGGGCAAGAGATCCATCGTATCGTGCTATCTCTTCAACAGCAAGGGCAAAACCAAGTATATCAAATCCCGCACCCCCAAATTCCTCCGGGATGCAGATCCCCATTATTCCCATCTCACCAAGTTGTTTTACGATATCCTCCGGGAAAGTCTCATTTATACTCCATTCCCATGCATAAGGTTTTACCTTCTGTTTTAAAAAACTCCTCAGATTATCTACCAAAAGCCTGTGTTCTTCAGAAAGCTCAAAATCCATCACATGGCCTCCTCAGCTATATTAACGGGACTCAAGTCCTTTTAAAAAATCTACAATCTCAGTAAGAGGTGTCCCTGGTGTAAATATCTTTTTTATACCAAGCTTTAAAAGATTCTCAATATCATCATCCGGTATGATGCCTCCTCCGATTACGGCGATATCCTCTGCACCACGCTCCTTCAACAAAGACAGTATCTTTGGGAATACATAATTATGGGCACCGGAGAGGATTGATATACCAATTACATCTACATCCTCTTCAAGGGCAGTATCTACAACACGCTCTGGCGTTTGATGCAGGCCAGTATAGATGACCTCAAAACCTGCATCTCTCAGAGCCCTTGCAACAACCTTTGCACCTCTGTCATGTCCATCAAGGCCAACCTTTGCTACAAGTATCCTCAATCTTCTAGTTTCTGATCCTCTTTTCATGATTTTACCTCATCCAGAATCCTTCTTGCTATTACAAGTTTCTGTATTTCGGATGTACCCTCATAAAGGGTTGTTACTTTGCAGTCTCTAAATATCCTTTCTACAGGAAATTCTCCTGTATAACCATAACCGCCGAGAATCTGAACCGCTTTTCTTACACACCTGTTGGCAGATTCTGACGCATAATATTTTGCCATAGATGCAATCTTAGTAAGATCTGTTTTCTTATTCTCCTTTAGCCAGGCTGCATGTAGTGTAAGCAACCAGGATGCCATAAGTTCGGTATAACAGTCTGCAATCATAAACTGAATAGCCTGAAATTCTGATATTGGCCTGTTGAACTGAATTCTTTCTTTTGCATAATCTTTTGCTAAATCAATTGCAGCCTCGGCAAGTCCACAGGATTGTGCAGCAACATTTATTCGGCCTCCATCAAGGGCCCACATGGCAATCTTAAATCCTTCACCTCTGTCTCCGATTAGATTTTCAGAGGGACAAAAGACATCATCAAAAACAACAACAGCTGTACTGCTTGCATGTAAGCCCATCTTGATCTCTTCTCTCTCAATAGTCAATCCTTTTGAGTCAGCATCTACAACAAATAGAGATATGTCTGTCGGCCTGCCTGTATGAGATGTTCTTGCTGCTACTAAGAAAAAATCACAAAAGGATGCATTGGTAATAAACTGTTTTGTACCATTTATTATAAAGCCTCCCTTTGTTTCATCAGCCTTTGTTTTAATAGATGCTGCATCAGATCCGGATTGTGGCTCTGTTAGGGCGAATGCTGCTGCAGTACTCTTGCCCTCCTTAAATGGCATAATATATTTATTACGGATGTATGAATTTGCATAGTTATCAAGTACCTCATTAACCATATTTGTGACAGCTACAGCAACTGCTGTGGATGCACATACCCTTGCAAATTCTTTAATAACCAGCGCAAGGGCAACAGGACCTGCTGCAGTATCAGGTAATGTTTTCGGACAGTTAAAGGTCATAAATCCGAGTTTAGCAAGGTCTTTTAGGACGGCTACAGGAAACTCCTTTTCCTTATTCCACCTCTTACTCTGAGGTTCGATTACCCTTGCAGCAAAATCCTTAGCTGTTTGTTGAATTATCTTATGTTCTTCACTGAGAGCAAAATCCATAGAATAGATGGTTAACACAACCCCTGCAAAATATCAATCCATAGTCATTCATGTAGTTTTATTATCTGAACAAGATTTAATCACATCTATATACTATGCTAATGGAATCTAATCAGAGGAACAAAGAGAAAGGTTG
>CAYSBA010000188.1:0-3693 GCA_964429075.1 uncultured bacterium | reverse complement strand
GTTTGACTCACTTTTTAATTGATGATAATAAACACCAACTATGTCGATGCTTGATGAGATAATAAAGAGCAGAAAAGAGAAGATAAAAAGGCTGAAAGAGCTCGGGAATCCTTCATACCCTAACAATCTGAGACCTACAAAGACTATCGAAGAGGTCAAAAAAAATTACTCCAATCTTACAAAGGAGGAACTTGAAGAAAAAAATATCAACCTCTCTATAGTTGGCCGTATTATTACAATAAGATCCTTTGGCAAGGCTGCCTTTTTCCATATCCTCGGACAAACAAAAAAGATACAGTGTTACATAAAAAAAGATGTGGTAGAGGGAAATAGCTTCGATATCTTCAAACTTGCAGACGCAGGAGATATTGTATTTGTTGATGGACAACTCTTTAGAACAAAGACAGATGAACTGACCTTGATGGTAAAAAGATTCTCTGTTGTAACCAAATCTATTCGCCCCCTGCCTGAAAAGTGGCACGGGCTCAAGGATATAGAACTCCGTTATAGAAAAAGATACCTTGATCTTATCGTAAACGAAGAATCAAAAAAGACCTTTCTCATAAGGGCAAAGGTAGTCGACTTTTTGAGGAATTTTCTAAAATCCAGGGGTTATATCGAGGTTGAGACACCAATGCTCCATCCAATTGCAGGCGGGGCAATGGCAAGGCCTTTTATAACCCATCACAACGCTCTCGACATTGATCTCTTTTTAAGAATTGCACCAGAACTATACCTTAAAAGACTCCTTGTGGGTGGGTTTTATAAGGTCTTTGAACTTAATAGAAATTTCAGAAATGAAGGTATAAGCACCCAGCACAACCCAGAATTCACAATGCTTGAGTTCTATCAGGCATTTTCTTCCTATGTTGATCTCATGGAACTTACAGAGGAATTACTTTCAAGTCTTGCTGACGAAATCCACAACACCACAGTAATTAAATATGGAGACAAAGAAATTGATTTTACACCACCCTACAAGAGGCTCAATATAAAGGACGCAGTTGTAGAGACTATCGGTCTGGACAGTAACAGGATAAAGGATATGGCATACCTGACAGAGGTGTTCAAAAAACGTTATCAGGAAGAGCCTCCAGCGGGTCTAAACTGGGGCGGCATACTTATGGAATTTTTTGAAAGAGAAATTGAGGAAAAGCTGGTACAGCCTACCTTTGTTGTGGGTTTTCCAATAGAGGTTTCTCCTCTTGCAAGACGATCAGAGGATGATCCAGATTTTACCGATCGATTCGAACTAATAATCGGAGGGATGGAGGTCGCAAACGGCTTTTCTGAATTGAATGATCCACAGGATCAGTATGAGAGATTCCTTGATCAACTTAAGAAAAAAGAGAAGGGTGGAGAGGAAACTCATGAAATGGACAAAGATTATGTTGAAGCCCTCGAGATAGGGATGTACCCTGCTGCAGGTGAGGGTGTGGGGATCGATAGATTGACCATGATAATGGCCAATCAAGACTCGATCAGAGATGTTATACTCTTTCCCCTTCTAAGGCCGGAATCCTGATGGATTACAGGCTCTTTATCGCTTTAAGACATCTTAGCTCAAAAAAAAGAGATACCTTTTTGTCTATTATAACTATAATATCGGTGGTTGGGGTATGTCTTGGTGTGGCAACAATGATCGTTGTTCTCAGCATTATGAGTGGATTTTCTGAAGATCTAAAGGCAAAGGTACTTGGCAACAGAGGTCATGTATCTCTTATGAAATATGGACAGGATTTTACAGAGTACAATTATCTAAAAAAGAAGATCTCAAAGATAGATGGTGTGGTGGGTGTGACTCCAATCATAATAACTGAGGCCATGGTTGTTAGCTCCAACAACATGTCCGGGGTTGTGGTACTCGGTATTGATCCTGACTCCATTTCACAGGTCATAGATCTTTCAAAGGAGCTTATAGATGGTGATATAGGATACCTTGAACATCCAGAGAGGATACCTAAAAATGATAAAAATTCACCAGATCCAGGTATAATAATAGGCAGAGAACTTGCCTCATCCCTCTTTGTAACAGTTGGAGATACCATAAGTCTTGTAAACCCTATTGGAGATACTGGTCCTTTTGGTGAAGAACCGAAAGGCAGACGGTTCAGGATTGCAGGGATATTCTACTCAGGTATGTATGAGTATGACTTAAAATTTATCTATATAAATCTCAAAGATGCACAGAGCTTCTTTGATATGAAGGATCGCATAACACACCTTGAAATTCGTCTCAAAGACCCCTACAAATCAACCCATTACAAAGATATCATACTCAAAAAAGCAGGAGGCTACCCATACCATGTAATGGACTGGAAGGACTTCAACAGGAATCTCTTCTCTGCCCTCAAGTTAGAAAAGATTGCCATGTTCTTTGTCTTAATCTTTATCATCCTTGTTGCATCTTTCAACATTGTGAGTACTCTATTTATGACCATCCTGGCAAAAAATAAAGATATTGCTATACTGCGTTCTCTTGGGGAATCGAGCAGGGGGATATCCAGGATATTTATGTATGAAGGCATGATTATTGGAATAAGTGGGACCATTCTTGGATTTTTGTTTGGCCTTGTCTGTTGCTGGCTTATTGAGCATTATGGTATTAAACTCAACCCGGAAATCTACTATATCGAAAAAATCCCTGTTGTAATAGATTGGCTTGAGGTTGCACTTATATGCATTAGTGCACTTATTATTACCTTTGTAGCAACAATATACCCTGCATACAGGGCATCCAGATTAAAACCAACAGAAGGTTTGAGATATGACTGAGAAGAAGAATAGTGATATTGTCATAAAAACAGAAGGACTCAAAAAGAATTTCTATCTTGACTCTCAAACAATAGAGGTGTTAAAGGGCGTAGATTTTACTGCCTTTGAGGGCGATTGTATCTCAATTGTAGGCCCCTCTGGTGTTGGTAAGAGCACCTTTATGCATATAATTGGAACTCTCGACAGACCAACTGATGGCAAAGTTGAGATCTGCAGCAAGGACATCTCTCAACTTAATGATACTGAATTATCAAGGCTGAGGAATTCCTGGATAGGTTTTGTATTTCAGCATCACCATCTTTTTTTTGAATTTTCAGCTGTTGAAAATGTATCAATACCACTCTTAATATCCGGTATGGCCAGAAAAGAGGCAATGGATAAGGCTGCAGATACACTGAATATGCTCGGCCTCGGTAATAGACTGCATCATAGACCATCAGAGCTGTCTGGTGGAGAGCAACAGAGGGTTGCAATAGCAAGGGCTGTGGTAAATAATCCCAGGATCCTTCTGGCCGATGAACCTACAGGAAACCTTGACTCACAAAATAGGGATAAGGTAAAAGAATTACTCCTTTCATTAAACCAGAAACTGGGTATTACACTTATCATTACAACCCACGATCTCAATCTTGCTGATTCAATGGAAATAAAATTTGAAATGAAAGATGGAATGATATTCAAAAGATAAAGGTTGATGCAGTATAAGAAGCATAAATCTATTATTTTTTTATTAATAAGTTTCTTTTTGCTTATTCCGTCAATATGGGCAGAAGAATACATAAAATATGACAGCATAATAGTTACCGGTACAAAGATTATCGAGCCATCGGTTATCAAAAAGAAGATAAAAGCAATCACCAAAAATAATATCGTAAGATTAAAGGACCTAGATTATTTGATCAAAAATCTCTATAAGAA
>CAYSBA010000187.1:1751-3730 GCA_964429075.1 uncultured bacterium | reverse complement strand
GTAAGAAGATAACGATATTTGGAGTGCCGGGAGAACTGTTACCTGAGCTTGCTGTTGGTGGATACGATGGATCAAGGAGTTATGATCATCCGATCATTGATCCTGATAATCCCAATCCTCCAGATCTAACGAAGGCACCAAAAGGACCATATCTGAGAGAAAAGGTAGGTGGTGATTATGTAGTTCTTTGTGGACTCTGTAATGATGAGGTGGGCTACATTATACCTCCATACAACTTTAAACTCGCCCCAGGACAGGAATATTTTGAGGAGGCAGATGGTGATCACTATGAAGAGACAAATTCACTCGGTCCAGATACTGCACCAATATTAATAGACCAGATTGAAAAGATACTGGATTATGAGAGCAAGAACTTTTAGATAATTCCTGGGATGGAGCGAATATGCATAAAGTATATAACAGTGTTCTTGATGCAGTAGGTGATACCCCCATAGTAAGGCTAAACAGGGTAATTGGTGACTTATATTGCAATATCTATGTAAAGCTTGAGTATATGAATCCCTGTTCATCCATGAAAGACAGGATCGCAATAAACATTATATCCGAAGCAGAACGGCGTGGTGAGCTTAAGCCGGGTGGCACCATTGTAGAAGCTACTTCTGGTAACACAGGGATGGGACTTGCGATGGTTGCTGCAGTGAAAGGATATAAATGTATATTTGTTATGCCAGATAAGATGAGTGAAGAGAAGATTAATGCATTGAAGGCACTTGGTGCAGATGTAATAGTCACTCCAACAGATGTGCCCCCAGACCATCCTGATAGCTATTATTCTGTGGCTAAACGTATTGTTAATGAGACAGAAAACTCCTTTTATGCCAATCAATATCATAATATAGATAACCCAGAAACCCATTATAAATGGACTGGTCCGGAGATCTACAGACAACTTGAAGGTAAGATTGATGTCTTTGTAGCAGGAATGGGAACAGGTGGTACTATCTCTGGCGTTGGTAGATTCTTAAAGGAGAAGGACCCTTCCATACAGATTGTTGGTGTAGATCCTGTTGGAAGTGTTTATTACGATTACTTTCATTACAAAAAAGTTATAGAGCCAAAGGTTTATAAGGTAGAGGGAATTGGAGAGGATTTCTTTCCGACCACAATGAATCTTGAGATTATAGACGATGTTGTGCAGGTAAATGATAAGGAGTGCTTTGAGATGACAAGAAGGCTTGCTCGCGAGGAGGGAATATTTTGTGGAGGCTCTGGAGGTGGTGCGGTAATTGGTGCAATCAAGTATGC
The DNA here is from genome assembly GCA_964429075.1 of uncultured bacterium. Lineage (GTDB taxonomy): Bacteria > CAYSBA01 > CAYSBA01 > CAYSBA01 > CAYSBA01 > CAYSBA01. The sequence goes on along the minus strand of CAYSBA010000187.1, from coordinate 2,464 downwards.
AAAGAGGCATCCTGATAAGGAAAACATTGTAGTTTTGTTACCAGATTCAGGTTCAAGATATTTAAGTAAGATATTTAACGACAACTGGATGCGTGAGAATGGATTTTTGGATTAGATATGAAAGACAAAGTTAATAGATATAGATTTGCAACAGAGGTTATTCATGCTGGTGTGGAGCCAGATCCCCTAACAGGCGCAGTTATGACCCCAATTTACCAGACCAGCACCTATGCACAACAAAAGCCTGGTGTTCACAAAGGCTATGAATATACAAGAACAAAAAATCCTACCAGAAAGGTGCTCGAAGATAACATTGCAAGGCTCGAAAATGCAAGATATGGTCTTGCCTTTTCCTCTGGTTGTGCTGCGGCAGCTACAGTCCTTCACCTTCTGAAAAAAAATAGTAGGATAGTGTGTAGTGATGATGTTTACGGTGGAACCTATAGACTATTACATGGTGTATTTAAGGAGATTGGATTGTCGGTTGATTTTGTTGATCTTACAGATGAGAAAAGTGCCGTAGATGCCTTTAAACAGAAAACCGATCTCGTATGGATTGAAACTCCTACCAATCCCCTTTTAAAGGTCATAGACATAGAGAAGATAGTTAATCTTGTGAAATCACGACACAAGGATGCCATTGTAGTTGTTGATAACACCTTTTTATCTCCCTATTTTCAAAATCCTCTCCTTTTTGGCGCGGATATAGTGGT
>CAYSBA010000187.1:0-1651 GCA_964429075.1 uncultured bacterium | reverse complement strand
ATAGACAGACAGCAACGGGGATATGGAGGGATGGTCTCCTGCTGGTTAAAGGTAGATTTAGAACAGGCAAAAAAGATTCTAGCTTCTTTCAGGATATTCACCCTTGCAGAGAGTCTTGGTGGTGTTGAGTCTCTTATAGAACATCCTGCAATCATGACCCATTCGTCTCTGCCTAAGGAGGTGAGAGAAAAACTGGGTATAACAGATGGGATGATCAGACTTTCTGTGGGTATAGAGGATCCTGATGATCTTATAGAAGATCTCGATAGAGCATTATCATTAAAATAAATTGTTTTTACAACCAAAAACAGGTTATCGTTACAGCATCGATTCTTTACTGCTTGCTCGACTTACAAGACCAAAAAGAAAGATTCTTTTTGATCTTGGAGCAGGTTGTGGTGTAGTAGGGCTGACAATTAAACTCTTCCAGAATATTGAAACATTATATCTGGTTGAGATACAAAACGAACTTGCATCTTACTGCCAGAAAAACAAAAATATGCTTGGATTATCAGGTGTAAATATTGTAGTTACAGATGTCAGATACATATCAAAGGTTATAAAAAGTCCACCTGAGGCTGATGTTGTTCTTAACCCACCGTTTTATGAAAAAGGGGGTGGCAGACTGCCCAGGTTTGATGGAGAAAAGATTGCAAGACATTCAGATGGAACCACTCTTTTTGATTTCTTTAATGCAGCGCGGTATCTTGTTGGAAATGCTGGAAGCGTATCAACAATATTCCCTTCAAGATTTCTTGCAAGGTTTTTCAGGGTTACATATTCTGTCGGATTATTCCCCAGTAGAATGATACCGATTTATTCAAGAAAAAGTGATAATTCTATACTGATATTTTTAGAGTTGTGTAGAAATCAAAAAAGAGAGACTGTGGTTGAGAAACCGATTATTTTACATAAAGAAGATGGAGGTTATACAACAGATATTGACCAATTTATTCAGTCACTAAAATCAAGGATTAGCACTTTTGTTGACAAAAATCGGCACTATATCTGACAAAAATTGACAATTTACAGAAAATACTTTGTGTACTTTTTAGATCACAAAAGATAACCTTTGAATATCTTTCAAGATCTAAAAAATTTGATAAAAAGAAAAAAGTAGTATATACTGGCACAAAGTTTGCTCAAAAAACAATGAAACTTCATTATAGGAGGTGTTATGAAGAAGATTGTTAAAAAGGAAAAAGGCTTTACATTAGTAGAGCTACTGGTCGTCGTGGCAATTATTGGTATCCTGGCGGCCATTGCAATCCCACAGTTCTCTCAGTACAGAAAAAGGGCAGCAGATGCTTCAGCAAAATCAGATCTGAAGAATCTGGCAAATGCCATGGAGGCGTGCTATGTTGATAAGCAGACCTATGCATCTTGTACAATGGCAACCCTTACAGGAAGTTATGGCTTTAAAGCCAGTCCACATGTAACAGTAACTATTGCCAAAGCATCAACAAACGGTTTTACTGCCACAGCAAAGCATGACAATGGTACACAGACCTGGACATGGATTTCCACAAAGGGAGGTCTCCAATAATAAGATCCAGCTGCTTCTTTAATCAGAAAAAAGAGGGAAGATCCAGGAGATTTTTAGGCCTGTATCTTCCCTTTTTTATTTTTTATATATTTATATCGTCAATAC
>CAYSBA010000186.1:0-3732 GCA_964429075.1 uncultured bacterium | reverse complement strand
GTGTAAATGTCCTTCTTATAGGGTCTCCCAATGTAGGTAAAAGTTCTCTATTTAATCTATTGTCAAACACAAAGGCTACAGTATCTAACTATCCCGGAACCACTGTTGAAATAACATCTGGCATCCTGAAGATAGGTGAACACCACAAGGTAAAGATAGTAGATACACCTGGCATGTACTCACTATTTGGCAGAACAGAAGAAGAAAGAATATCTTGCGACATCATACTTAAAACAAACAAAGATGATATCCTTATTCATGTAGTGGATGCCAAAAATATTGCAGCTCAGCTCCCCCTAACACTTCAGTTGATGGAGGCAAGAAAAAAGGTCATACTCGTGCTCAATATGTTTGATGAATTGAGAGATAAGGGTTTGGAGATAGATATATCGCATCTCGAGCATGATCTTGGTATTCCTGTCGTTAAGACTGTAGCGGTTTCTGGATACGGAATAGACAATCTTAAGGCCAGAATTGCATCTGTTATGGAGGGTAGATACGCTTTTAAGCCCTTTAAAATAGAATACAGTAAAAAGATTGAAGAGGCTTTGCAAGGTGAAATGGATAGCACTATGGCACTCTTGCAACTCGGTGAGAAAGATCCGGAGATCATGTTTGAAATAACAAGGACAAAGATGGACAAGGCAGTATCATTTCTTGAAGATACCCTCAAAAAGATTGGTTCTGAAAACAGCCATAAGATAAGAGACACATTGGATATGCTGCTCCTACATCCACTTCTTGCCCCAATTTTTCTTTTATTATTTCTCTGGATAGGTCTATATGAATTTGTGGGCAGGTTTGGAGCAGGAACACTTGTAGATTTTATTGAAAATAATATTTTTCTTGAACACATAAATCCATATGTAGACAGCTTTTTCAGTCATATCTTTGGCAAAGATGGTGTTTTTTATCTTCTGTTTGCCGGTGAATATGGTATCTTTACCCTTGCGATTCGATACGCATTTGCAATAATCCTTCCTGTAGTATCTACATTTTTTATAGTCTTTTCCATAGTTGAGGACTCGGGCTATCTACCAAGACTTGCAATGTTTGTAGATCGATCTTTCCGTTTTCTTGGTCTGAATGGGAAGGCTGTGATACCAATCACTCTGGGCTTTGGCTGTGACACAATGGCAACGGTTGTTACAAGGACCCTGGATTCTACAAAGGAAAGAATCATTGCAACTTTTTTGCTTGCCCTTACCATTCCATGCTCCGCACAGCTTGGAGTAATACTTGGCCTTCTTGGTCGGGCTCCGTGGATGCTATTTACATGGATAATTACAATGATCCTTGTTTTCTTTCTTGCTGGATACCTTACAAAGAAACTCATACCAGGTGACGAGCCCTTTTTTGTAATGGAACTTCCACCCCTACGGGTTCCAAAGATTTCAAATGTCTTAATAAAGACCTATTCAAGGCTGGTTTGGTACCTGAAAGAGGTTGTCCCTGTTTTTATACTTGCCAGTGTGCTTATCTGGATAGGTAAGCTTACAGGTCTTTTTGAGCTATTGGAGAGGGTAATGCACTATCCTCTTACGCTTGCCGGTCTTCCAGATAGGGCTGCAAGTGCCTTTATTTATGGTTTTTTTAGAAGAGATTTTGGGGCAGCAGGTCTCTATGACTTGAAGAGGGATGGGATTTTAAATGGTGGACCTCTTGTTGTAAGTGCTATTGTTCTGACACTCTTTGTGCCATGTATTGCTCAGTTTTCTGTTACTATAAAAGAGAGGGGGCTTAAGACTGCAGTCCTGATGTCGGCCATAATATTCCCTTTTGCATTTCTTGTGGGCGCAACAGTGAAATATGTATTAATTGCAACAGGGATGTGGTAATGAGGTGTCCATTTTGCGGATATGAGTATGACCAGGATGAGGCACAGAAGACATGCATGAGCTGCTCACTGATCTCTGGATGCAGGATGACGAAATGTCCCCGTTGTGGTTATGAGATACCAAAGGAACCAGAGCATGTAGGCTGGCTCAAAAAAATCTTCAAAAAAGGCAAGCAGGATGATGAATCTAAAAAAATTAAAGAAAGGTGAAACTGCCTATATTATAGATCTAAAAAAAGATGACAAAAAGATTTTAAAGACCCTCCTTGCTTATGGTCTCCTGCCAGGAGTAAAAATCAGGGTGATAAAACGCTACCCCCGTATCGTTGTTGAACTCTTTAACACCCGTTTTATACTTGATGATAATGCAGCAGAATCTGTAATTGTTGAGTCAAATCAAGATAAATGATATACATCTTTTATGCTGAAAAGACAAACTGTTCAAAAAATCCTCCTTCTTGCAGGCATATCTGGATTAATAATCTCTATTGTTTTTGGCCTACAAAATCCTATATATAAAAAGCAGATTCTTTGTATTGGTGTTCTTGTGATAGTATCTTTGTGGTGGATAGGGGAGGTAATCCCTCTTGCTGCTACCTCTCTATTGCCTGCAATTCTTTTCCCGATTTTTGGTATAGCAGGTTCAAAGGCGATCGCATCTTCTTATTTTAATAGCATTATTCTTCTTTTTGTAGGTGCCTTTGTGGTCTCGATCTGCATTGAAGATACCGGTCTGCATAAGCAAATGGGTATGTGGATTTTGAAGAGATTTGGAAATAAAAGTCTTTCTCTGCTTGCAGGCCTTATGTTTGCATCCTTTTTTATGTCCATGTGGATATCAAACACAGCCACCTCATTGATTATGGTACCCCTTGCTCTATCTCTATTCAGTGAAAAAGATCAACACAACAGACCTATAATACAGATAATGTTGCTGGGTATTGCATATGCATGTTCTATTGGTGGGACTGCAACACCAGTCGGTACGCCTCCAAATTTGGTCTTTTTAAAATTGTTTCACGAATTTTTTCCACACAGAGATACCCCCTCATTTTCTTATTGGATGGCACACATCATGCCCCTTTCTATTATACTATTAATTTTATGCATGTTGTTGTTGAGCCTTTTTTTAAAAGATCATCTATTTAGAAAACTGGTAAAAGAAGAGACCAATCTTAAAACGAGGTTGACAGTACAACAAAAATTTGTGGCCGTTGTGTTTTTGGTGATGGCAGTTCTATGGATTACCAGGCGAGGTATGAGCTTATCAAATATCAAGATACCTGGCTGGAGCGAGATACTTGGACTTTCAGATATGGTGGACGATTCAACCGTTGCGATCCTTGCTGCAATCATTCTATTTAGTATTCCTGTAAAAGGAAAAAGGATTGCGGATCTCAGCACCATAAGGAGACTTCCGTGGGATATTGTGTTGCTGTTTGGAGGGGGTTTCGCCCTTGCGAAAGGCATGAAGGCATCAGGACTCTTTGATCTTTTAAAGGTTATGTTTTCCTCATTAAAAGGGATCCCCTTTTTCTTTTGGATTCTTTTTATTGCTCTCTTTGTCTCTTTCCTTACAGAGGTTACATCAAATACTGCTGTAAGTCAGATTGTGCTTCCTATTATAGCATCTATGACACAGGCGCTGAATTTAGACCCGATACTTTTGATGATACCTGCAACACTTTCTGCTTCATTTGCATTTATGCTGCCTGTAGCCACACCTCCCAATGCTGTGGTCTATGGGACCGGTATGATCGAGTCTGGATATATGGCAAGGGTAGGGCTTTTGCTCGATATTTTATGTGTCTTGGTTATGGTCATCTATATATCAATTTTTTTCTAAAAATCTTTGTGGCAGATAGATAGATCTAAGATACAGTTAAATCATGTCT
>CAYSBA010000185.1:3572-3781 GCA_964429075.1 uncultured bacterium | reverse complement strand
CTATAGTACAGAATAGATTTTTATAATTGATTACTTCACTGAGACTCCTGTATATTTCTCCATGGTCCAAATCCATCATCATACTCTGATGTTCGATAAAAAAGAAAGGATTGTTATACTGTAGCATTCCCTGGCCATATAGCCTTGCTATTGATGATGGGGTTTCATTTAAAAATAGACTGTTTGTCTCTATTATCTTTTTTGATAAT
>CAYSBA010000185.1:0-3562 GCA_964429075.1 uncultured bacterium | reverse complement strand
ATTCAACATCATGAGGTCTTAAGTTAGCTATTCCTTGTAATATTGTCCTTATTGATTTACTTAATCGGTAATCTACGCTATTATCAGGAAATACTAACTCAACAAATAATATGGTGCCAAGTCGGCACGTAAAGATGTGATAATTAAAATCTGTAACTGTGTTATCTTCAAGGACAAGGCTTTTTCTTATTGGGCCTGAGTCGACTTCAAATAATGAAAAGGTACCGATATCCATTATTGATAATCTTTTTAAGGAGAGCTCTTTTAAGGGAAATGCAAAAAGGATTCTTGGTAATTGAGTATCATATGTAGTTGCATCAATCCTTGATTGTGGATTTAAAGCTGTCTTTCTTACAACAGTTGTCTTAAATCTTCTTTTTTCCAGAGGTTGCGGTATACCGATATTTAACCGATATGCAATGTAATCAATATCAAGGATCTTATCATCCCCTGCAATAGAGAAAATAATATTCTGAGGCGAATAGACCCTTTTGTGGTATTGTTTTAGACTCTTTGCATCTATTCTTTTTATTGTATTTTCTATACCCTCTATCGGTCTTGTGTATCCATTTGAGCCAAAAAGCATCTTTAACATTGATTCATACAAAAGTTCCATTGGATCATCTTTGCGCTGTCTGCTCTCTTCGAGTATTACTGCACGTTCTATCTCGACCTCTTTATCTAAAAAGAGTGGTTTGAAAAGGAGGTTCTGCATCACAGAGAGTGCTTCATCAATATCGTTTGAAGGCACAGTGACATAGTAGGAGGTTTCATCATAGGTTGTGTAGGCATTTATATCACCACCAATCATTTCAATTGCCCTGCTGATCTCGCCGTCCTCATAATCTTCTGTTGATCTGAAGACAAGATGCTCTATAAAGTGGGATATCCCTGATAATTCAGCTGGTTCGTCTGCACTACCTTTTTTGATCCAGCATTGTATTGAGACAGACCTTACATCTTTAAGTGGCGTTAATATGATACAGGTACCCCTATCTGTTATAAATATCTGAGTATTACCTCTTTTAGTCCTTTTCATAATAAGAATTGACTCTTTTGAGGATAGTAAGCAGTGTTTGTTTTAAGACAGATTCAGAGAGTTCACCATCTTTATAAAGTATCTCTTCTGTGCATCTTATAAAACGTTCGAGTACAAGTTCGATTGGTTCAAATCTGATGTCCGGTTGAGGGATCTCCAGAAACAGCATCTGTCTCGTGTTTATAATCTTGAGTGTCAATATAAGATATATTACACCGAACTCCTCAACAAGGGGTCTGAGATATTCAAGGACCTTCTCTGCCAGTTTTATGGGGTCCTGCTCTTTAATCCCCTTCGAATTCATAGATGCCTTTTAGGTTCCTGTATCGTTCACCACAATCCATCCCATATCCTACGAGAAACCCTTTCTCAACTGTAAATCCTCTATATTTAATGGGAATGTCCACCTCCCGTCTTTCAAGTTTGTCTATAAGCACACACACATCAACAGACTCTACACCCATCTTTTTTAGATCTTCTATATAAGCGCTCAGGGTAATACCTGTATCTATTATATCTTCTACAATGAGTACATGACGGTTTTGTGGACTGAAGCTCAGATCTGACAATACCTTTACTGTGCCTTTGGATATCTTTTCAAGACCATAACTTGATAGCTTTACAAAATCAATAGAGTGTGGGATTGTCAGCTCCCTTACAAGATCGGCACAAAAGATAAAGCCACCCTTCAATATACAGATTATTAGGGGATTTTTATCTGAATAGTCTCTATTTATCTGAGATGCAATCTCTTTTACCCTTTTTTTTATACTCTCTTCTTTAATAACTATTTTTAGTCTATGTTCCATCGCTCTCCCTATTTAAAAAGATCGGTGAACGAAAAGTTTTCAACATCAACAAGACCTCTATCTGTAAGCTTTAATGAAGGTATAACAGATAGTGACATAAAAGATAACTTCATAAAGGGATCCTCAAGGATACTCTCAGTGCTGGCTATGGCATCCTTTATGTCGTTTAGATCACTCAATACATCTTCAATATGTCTTTTTGTCATTATACCACCAATCTCAAGTGTTAGAGTGGCAATAGGTTTTCCATCTAATACTACTGCATAACCACCACCGATCTCTTTTAGTGCATTTATTGCCACAACCATATCTGTATAATTTGTACCCACACAGATGATGTTGTGAGCATCGTGTGCGTAGCTTGAAGCAAGGGCACCCTTTTTCAGGCCAAATCCATTTATCAAGCCTTTTGAGATCCTGTTCGTTCCTTTGTGTCGTTCAATAACAACAATGGGAAGTATATCTCTTTCTAAATCCGGTATAAAAACAGGACCACTTTGATCAACCGATATGTTTATATGTTCAGTAAGTATCTGATCCGGGATAATGCCTATCACAGATGCATTTTTACCTCTTATCTCAATTTCTACATCCTTTTTTTCTATTTTCCTGATTTTTACAGTATCTCTTAGTTCTTCATAGGGCTCAATCTGTGAGAAATTAATAAGAAGGCCCTTTTTATGGTTGAATACCTCTATTCCCTCTTTAAATACCCGTTCAATTTTTATACAATTTTCTTCTATTCTAAAGACAACACAGTCTGCAAAATATCCAGGTGCTATTGCACCTCTTCTGCCCAGACGATAGTGTAGTGAGGGATTCAGGGTCATTGCCCTTATCACATAGGGGAGAGGTATGCCTTCTGTAAGTGCGATATTTATTAGCCTATCCATATGACCTTTCTGGTACAGATCTTCTGCTTCAAGATCATCTGATACCAACATAATCCTTGATATTAACTCCGGTTTAAAGAGCCCTTTCAATTCCCTAAAATTTTTTGATGTAGTGCCTTCTCTTATCTGAACATACATGCCGTTTGAGATTTTTTCTAAGGCCTCATCTATGGTTAAAGATTCATGATCTGTCTGGATGAAGTGTTCAACATATTTCTGAAGGGCATCACCCTTTAACATAGGTGCGTGTCCGTCAACTGGGATACCTCGATTTACAGCTGCTTCTATCTTTTCAATGACCTCTTTTTCAGAAGCGATTGCTCCAGGAAAGTTCATCATCTCTCCAAGGGCAACAAAGTCGCCAGAGTCAAGTAATTCTCTAATATTGGCTGCATCAAGTTCTGCACCAGCAGTCTCCATCTCTTTTGTGGCAGGTACACAGGATGGAAGAGTCCAGAAGAAAGATAGAGGGGTGGAGTTACCATCTTCGATCATAAATTTTATACCAAGTGCACCGGCTACGTTTGCTATTTCATGTGGATCTGCCACAACTGAGGTGGTACCATGAGGGATTACAGCACGGGCAAAAGATGAAGGCGTAAGTTTTGAACTTTCGATATGTATGTGAGCATCAATAAAACCAGGCGCTATATACAACCCATCACCATCTATGGTCTTTTCTGCATCTGGAAGGGGTGCACAAAACCTGCCATTGTTTATAAAAAGATCAGTCTTTTTGATACTTAAGGTAAAAACATCTATCACATTTACATCTTTAATATGCCAGTCGGCTTTATTCATCATGACCTACCTCTATATAT
>CAYSBA010000184.1:0-3783 GCA_964429075.1 uncultured bacterium | reverse complement strand
CCAATTATTGACAACTCTTTTATCTTGTTTAATCATATTGTTCATGATCAAACCAGTAAAGAGCAAAAATCATGCCATAAGTGTTATCTCTACCTCTTCACCCTTCGATACAAAAAGGCTACATAGATCAATAAAAAGGTGGAACGAGGAAGGAATTGCGATTCATTTTTCAAAGAATTTTAAAAACAGGGAAGTTTACCTTGCAGGCAGTTTACAAGATAGGCTTTCCGATCTAAAATGGGCACTATACGAACAGAATACCCCGATTATGAGCACAAGAGGTGGTTTTGGAGCATCAATGCTATTACCCTATCTTAAAGAGCTCAGCCCTCCTTCAGAATGGCATCTTTTCTGCGGTTTCAGTGACCTTACAGCACTCCATCTTTTCTTTAATATGTTCTGGGATGCCACAACCCTCCACAGCCCAAATTTTTTGGGAGCAGTCGAGCAGCCTGAAGAGGTGAAAAGAGAAATCATATCATACATAAAATCGGAGATTCCCAATGATAGATTTGACAGGCTGATACCTGTCTTTAAGGGAGAGGCTGAAGGAAAACTGGTGGGAGGCAACCTCAAGGTCCTTTGCTCTCTATGTGGCACCCCATATATGCCAGATCTCAGAGACACTATCCTTATACTTGAAGATACAAATGAAAAACCCTACAGTATTCATAGATCGTTGCTACAGTTGCAACAGTGTGGTGTTTTCAAAAAGGTATCTGCAGTAATCTTTGGCGATCTTGGAATAGAAATGGACCTTAAAAAATCCAATCTGAATCAATCGGAATTCTTAAGATGGGTTCTTTCTGATGTAAAGATACCGGTATACACCGGTCTCCCAATAGGACATGGACTTATTAACAGGCCAATACTGCTTGGAATAAACTATAGATTAACAGAAGATGGCATATTGAGTTTTCATAGAGAAGGAGTCTTTCATGAAGAGTAGATGGCTTGAGTTTCTACTATCTTTCGGTGAAAAAAACAGACTCTACACAGAGGCCTGTATCGGAATTTCAGTAAAGGGCAAAAGATTCATACTGAATTCGCCATCTGCATCAAAAGATGCCATTTTTGATATTGCATCCCTTACAAAGATTGTTTTTACCACCTATTATTTTATAAAAAGGGTGCAAAAGAATGGTCAGGATATATTAAGCAAAACTATAAAGACATTGGTGGATCTACCTCTGTCGTCACAGTTTGAAAATATATCTGTTTCGCACCTACTTGCACACTCAAGTGGCTTTGTACCTCACAGGAGATTCTGGGAAACCTACGGTATGGGTCCTGTCCCTCTAAGGGTAATTGTAGCAGAAATTCTTAATACTGAGCTATTATTTGAGCCTGGCAAGGATGTGCTCTATACCGATCTTGGGTTTATTCTACTTGGATATATAATTGAAAGACTTGAGAATAGAACGCTTGATCAGGTCTTTGAAGATGATATTAAAAAAGATTTAAAACTTACTGATACATTTTTTTTAAAAAGAGATAATAAGAATTACAACAGCAGAATAGAAAGAATAGTAGCGACAAGTCCATACTTTGATAAAAAGAGGGTATGGGATCACAACTGCTATATGCTTGGTGGAGTAAGTGGACATGCAGGACTCTTTTCTACAGTTTCTGATCTTTTGAATTTTGCTGAAAAAATTATAAACTTACAGGACGATACACTTTTTTTGCCATTTTTTAAAAGACAGAACGAGCGTTTCACATTGGGTTTTGATACTCCTACAGGAAAACTTTCTACATCTGGGAAGTTGAGAGATAAAAACACAATCGGACATCTTGGCTATACAGGTACATCTGTATGGATATATCCAAGCATGTCAACGGCAATCGTTTTTTTAAGCAATCGAACACTTCCCGGTGCACCTATAAGGCAATTCAATCGATTCAGACATACCATTCACAACGCAGCATTCATGTTTATAGAAAATCAGTTTATTTGATCAGGATTATATCTTCATAAAATTTTAATGAGTTAGAACTATCCCGGATAAAAAAATCTCTTTTGTAAAACAAGTAGTCCTTTTTTATAATTAGTATTTTACATCACATCAATATCTTTAGTAACATAAGGAAACTCATTCACATCATGAGTATTTTTGATCTTCAGAGATGAAGCTTTATTCCAGCTGACAATACAGGACCAATTGCCTCATTTGAAATCCCTTTGTATTCACCCAAAAAGGCCCTGAATTCACCGTTTATAAACAATGACAAATCAGGTGAGAACAGAAATTCAAAACCTGCCTCAACAGCAGCACCAAAACTTGTACCCACATCTGGATCCTGTTCGTTTGAAAACCACTCTCTCATATAACCACCTCCAATCCCTGCACCTAAAACAAAACATACCCTGTGAAGATACATCTTTTTTCTTATGCCCAAAAGAGCCTGAATATTGGTCAGTCCGGCAGTCGGGAATGAGATATCGGTATCAAAAAATACATAAGATTCTGAAATTCCTGATGTTGCTGCAGTATCGTATTCAAGTGAGATAAAGAGACCAGGGGTCATCAAAATACCATCCTTTTCCTGAAAATAGGAACCATCTGTAAGGGTTCCACCACCTATCCCTACATTCAGGCCCATTTTGGGATACTCAACCAAAAGCTGGCCCCCATCAAAGTGCCATCCTCTCTTTACTATCAGATTCTGTGCCCTGCTCGGCTGTTGTATCTTGGTATTGTCGGCCACGTCCCTTACCTTCACATAACCAAGGTATCTTCTTTCACCAGATTCTGTAAACTCATAAACCTTAAATCCCCAATCCAGTTTAAGCCCCTCCTTTTTCCCAAGCATAAACTCTGTACTGTTAAAGGTGGATCTCGTTATTGGTGCCGATAATTTGAAGTCTTCTACGTTTCTTACTGCCTTGTTTAGCATCAGTGCAAGGACATCGATGGCATCTTTTAAGGCCTGATATCTTGTTTTTGCCTGTGCAGTTGCAGTCCTTTTTATATCTGCAACAATTCTGTATGGTTTATTACTCTTTTTAAATAAAACCTTATAAAATTTTACCCCGGCAACAACTGTAGCATCCCAATAGATCCTCTTTTTTATCCTCTTTTGCCCATTTATTATTACAGCCTTTTTCTTTTTTCGCCTTACTGCATGAGCTGAATAGAGATAAATCTTGTAAAAATAGGCACTATTTACTATTCTATCTATGTCATCTGCTGTGATATTTATCTCCTTAAAACGTTCAGAGAATTCTGCCTCTGCCCTTGCCCTGTCGAACTTTATCCTATCGACATAGGCCCTTACGGCCTTGGCAAACTCTTCCATTGTATAGTTTCCAGATGGTATATAATTATAATCGAACCGTTTCATCTCAACTGCATTTCTTACCTTTTGTTGAAGATAATCAACAAGTCCTGGTTCTATGTTTGAAGCAAACGAACGGGTCCCAAAAAATGTGATGGATTTTCGTTGATAGGTCTTTTGACTCTCATGTACCCTTTCTATCTCCTCTTTTTCCTTGGAGTATATATCTTGTGACATGGCTATTGTAACCATAACAAGAAAAAAGGATATCCAAATCCTTTTCATATCTTGACTCCTTATGAATTTCTATTTTGTTCACATTGATACCAGAAACAACCTCCTATATCAAATTGTTCAAAACTTTCTCAGATCGGAAGAATATTGCTAATTAACCCAAAAACATCTATTATATATCAACTTTTAAGATTAAGTAGTTTATTATGATGAGGGCAGACTACAGATTAGAACTCAAACTAAAGCCAAAAGAAAAGAATTACTACTTTT
>CAYSBA010000183.1:0-3805 GCA_964429075.1 uncultured bacterium | reverse complement strand
TTTTAATACCTAAATCTTAAATAACAATATTTACCCTCTTTCTTTTTTATTTTATTCAGGAGGTACGTACTATGTCATATAAGAGGTATATCCTTTCTATAGATCAGGGAACTACAGGAACAACTGTCATTCTTCTGGATGAAAATTTTAAAGTAGTTGCGCGATGTACCAGAGAATTTAGGCAGATTTTTCCTGAACAGGGATGGGTTGAACATTCTCCACAAGATATTTACAATTCAGTCTTACAGGCCATTTCTGTTGTTTTAAATGATGCAAAGATAAAAGGAAAAGAGATTGAAGCAATTGCAATTACAAATCAGAGAGAAACAGTCTGTTTCCTTGATGTAGAGACAAAAAAATCCCTTTATAATGCAATAGTATGGCAATGTCGCAGGACAGAATCTATCTGTAATGATTTTAAAAAGCATGGACTTGAGGATATTATCAAAGAAAAGACCGGGCTTTTGCTCGATCCCTACTTTTCTGCAACAAAGATCAAGTGGGCACTGGAAAATGTACAAGACATCCAGGAGGCTTATAAAAGAGGCACTTTAAGGGTTGGGACTATTGATTCATTCCTTGTCTTTCGTCTTACCGATGGAACCTGTTTCAGAACAGATACTACCAACGCATCAAGGACAATGTTGTTCAATATACACTCACTTGAATGGGACAGCGAGTTATGTGAATTGTTTGGCATCCACGAAAGAATTCTGCCAGAAGTCAGACCATCAATGTCCCTCTTTGGCACTACAAAAAATGTTGGTATACTTCCAGATGGAATACCTATTGTTGCAATTGCTGGTGATCAGCAGGCTGCCCTTTTTGGTCAATTTTGCCATAGAGGAGGAGAAGCAAAGTGCACATATGGTACCGGGGCCTTTTTATTACTTAATACAGGCGAAAAACCACTTAAAAGTAAGTTCTACCTCCTTACTACTATTGCTATCACAACTGATGAATACACACACTATGCACTTGAAGGCAGTTGTTTTATTGCAGGTGCAGCTGTGCAATGGTTGAGAGATGAATTGAAATTTATAAATAACTCATCTGAAGTAGAAGATCTTGCTAAAAAGTCAAAAGATAGTGCAGGTCTTGTCTTTGTACCCTCATTTGTTGGTCTTGGAGCACCCTACTGGAAGGCAGACGTTGCTGGTCTTCTGTATGGAATAAGGCGCAATACCAATAGATCACAGATCGCTCGCGCGGTACTTGAGGGAATTGTTTTACAGGTAACCGACCTTTTAAATAGCATGCAAAAAGATTTTGGTTCAAACATTACTTTGCTGAAGGTGGATGGAGGTGCCTCAGCTAATAATCTGATGATGCAGCTGCAGGCCGATTTGCTTGGAATTGAGGTAAGAAGGCCAAAAAATTTAGAATCAACAGCCCTTGGAGTTGCAATGATGGCCGGTATTTACAGCGGCATATATAACGACATTGATCAGCTGCATGAACTATCGGGTATCGATAGGATCTTTAAGCCAGAACCATCAGATTATACCGATAGATTAAAAAGAAACTGGCATAAGATTATTAATATGCTTTTATCTCTGGAGTAAGATATGAAGGATAATAGCCCTAAAAAAGGTCTCCATGAGACGGCATACAGGCCACTATCTGATGGTGAAGAATATGTCCCTTATGTACCCTCTTCTGCAAGGATTGATGAATTTACTTTTAAATCTGTTTTTGTAGGGATTATAATAGGGATAATCTTTGGCGCAGCAAATGCCTATCTGGGTTTGAAGGTAGGTATGACCGTTAGTGCGAGTATTCCAGCTGCAGTCATTGGCGTTGCATTATTTAGGTTGTTTAAAGGTGGGACCCCACTCGAAACAAACATCGTACAAACAATTGGTTCTGCGGGTGAGTCTCTTGCTGCTGGAGTTATATTTACAATACCTGCACTGATAATCTGGGGTGTGGAGCCTGACCAATTAAAGATATTTGTTCTTGCTACCCTTGGTGGCCTTCTCGGTGTTTTATTTATGATACCCCTAAGACGTTATCTCATAGTTAAAGAACATGGTAAGCTAATTTATCCTGAAGGGACTGCGTGTGCTGAGATAATTGTTGCTGGCGATTCAGGAGGTAGTCGTGCAAGGTTACTTTTTAAAGGTCTCGGGATAGGTTTTATATATCAGATTCTCTCAAATCAAAAGTTCTTTGGATTATGGAAGACCGAAGCGGTCCTGAAACTATTTAGCAGAGGTAGGGATGGGAGGATGAGTGGTATTGGCGGTGCAGAGATTGGTATTGATCTGACTCCAGAACTGCTTGGTGTGGGTTACATCATTGGACCTAAGATTGCAGCAGTGATGTTAAGCGGTGGGATGCTGGCATGGCTTGTTATAATCCCATTGATTTATGTCTATGGGGCAAATTCAAGCACCCCACTCTATCCAGAAACTGTAAAGCTAATTTCGCAGATGGAGCCTTCTGAGATCTGGAATAGATATATAAGATATATTGGCGCTGGAGCTGTTGCATTCGGCGGTATAATGACTCTGATAAAGGCACTGCCCATTATATTTGAAAGTTTCAGACTTGGTATTTCCGGTATGAAAGAAGGCAGTGATTCAAAAAAAACCAATGACATGAGAATAAACAGGGATATCCCTATAAAATACGTTATTCTTGGGATCATATTAATTATATTTTTTATCTTCATAAGTCCTGAATCCATAGTACCAACAAGTTTTCTTGGCGCCATTATGATTGTAATCTCATCCTTTTTCTTTGTAACTGTAAGTTCAAGAATAGTTGGATTAATTGGTTCAAGTTCAAATCCCGTCTCTGGCATGACCATTGCTACCCTTTTACTTACAGCCCTTCTATTTGTGATAACAGGTAACGCAACATCTCCTGATGCCAAAATAGAGGTACTAACGGTTGGCTCAATCGTATGCATAGCTGCAGCAATCGCAGGAGACACCTCTCAGGATCTCAAGACAGGCTATCTTGTGGGAGCCACACCAAGTTTTCAACAGATTGGAGAGATGATTGGTGTTCTTACCTCTGCTGTTGTAATTGGTAGTGTACTCATTGTATTACATAAAGGTCTGGGTATAGGTTCTGAACATCTGCCAGCACCTCAGGCAACACTTATGGCACTTGTAATAAAGGGTGTTATAGATGGTAATCTACCGTGGACCCTTGTATTTATTGGAGTAATAATTGCAATGATATTTGAATTACTCGAGCTCCCTTCCCTTGCAATGGCCGTTGGGCTCTATCTACCCCTAAGTCTCTCTACACCGATTATGGTAGGAGGTCTTGCCAGATGGTGGATTGAAAAAAGAGGAAAACAAAAAGACAAAAACATTTCAGAAACAAGAGAAAAAGGTATCCTGTATTGCTCAGGTCTTATAGCAGGCGCGGCACTCTCTGGTGTGTTAATTGCTTTTATGGTATTTCTTTCCGATAAGGTCTTTTTTATTAATAGATTTATGCATTCTATACAATCTTTAACAGAAGGTTTTGGTCAACTTGAATCCTTTATAATCTTTCTGGCACTCGCAGTTTCTATTTTATATTTCACTAGGGACACAAAGGATGCAAAAAAAGCATGATGTAGTTGTCTTTGCCCTACCCTATCCTGCTCCGGTATATCTTGATAAGTTTTTAAGAGCAACAGGTACATCAAAAGAAGGGATAAAAATAATGAAACCCAAATCAAGGTGGCTTGTATGTTACTGTCTGAATGTTCCTTCTGCTGGTGCTAATATTTTAAAACAGGAGGCACTATCTATTGGAACTGATGTTGCTGTACACAGAGACTGTATTACCTGTAATATAG